>JAZOSA010000111.1:0-9365 GCA_045656905.1 Bacteroidales bacterium | reverse complement strand
ATAAAGCTGTGCGGCATCCATATAATTGCAGGCATTGAATGCCTTTTCCGCTTGTTGAAGCACAGTCTGCGCATAAGACATCAAGGAAAAAAGAACAATTCCTATTGTCAACAATGTTTTCTTTATCATAATATTATGTGTTTTGTATTTTGCAAATATATAAATTATGTCTTATAAATTTAAGATACCAGAGTGTTCCAACAATATTTTTATTCCTAATAATATAAGTATCACGCCACCTGTTATCTCAGCGGCTTTGCTATAACGCGAACCGAAGATATTTCCGATTTTAACACCGACAAAAGAGAATAAAAACGTCGTCACGCCAATAACAGCGACCGATTTCCATATATCTACCGACAAGAAAGCGAACGACACTCCTACTGCCAAGGCGTCGATGCTTGTTGCTATCGCCATCATAAGCATGGTCTTAAATCCCGTACAAGCGCAGGAGCACTCCCCTGTTGACTCTTCGTTGTCTGTTGACTCATCTTCCGACATCGCTTCTCTAATCATATTGACGCCTATTACAAGCAATAATCCGAATGCGATCCAATGGTCGAACGCCTTGATAAGATGCTCGAACTGAGTTCCGAGAAAATATCCTATCACAGGCATCAGAGCCTGAAAACCACCGAACCATAATCCGCATAACAAGGCAGTCTTGAACGAGAATTTCTTCGTCGCTAGACCTTTGCATATTGAAACAGAAAAAGCGTCCATTGAAAGAGCGACGCTGATTGCGAGTAGTGTAAAAATGTCCATTTTTAAGTCTATGAGTTTATGAGTCTATGAGTTTATGGGTTTATGGGTCTATGAGTACTTATTGACTCATTGACTCATTGACTCAAAAAAGACCTTTCGGTCTTTTTTGTCGGGATGACAAGATTCGAACTTGCGGCCTCTTCGTCCCGAACGAAGCGCGCTACCGGACTGCGCTACATCCCGATTTAAGTTACTGAGTTGCCAAGTTGACCCGCAACTCAGCAACTTAGTATCTTAGCAACCTAGTAACTTATCAAAGTCTATCGTTTGATCCAAGAACGTTGATAATCTTATGCATATAGAGTTTTTGCATGCTTTCACGTGCTGGACCTAAATATTTACGTGGGTCGAATTCGCCTGGTTTTTCAGCTAATGTCTTACGTACTGCAGCTGTCATAGCGAGACGGCTGTCAGAGTCGATGTTGATTTTACATACTGCTGACTTAGCTGCTTTACGGAGTTGTTCTTCTGGGATACCTACAGCTGCTACCATCTTACCGCCGTATTTGTTGATAGTGTCAACGTCTTCTTGTGGTACTGATGATGAGCCGTGGAGCACGATTGGGAATCCTGGGAGTTCTTTCTCGATAGCTGCCAATACGTCGAATGCCAATGGAGGAGGAAGAAGTCTGCCTGTCTCTGGGTCTAAAGTACATTGTTCTGGAGTGAATTTATAAGCGCCGTGTGATGTACCGATTGAGATTGCCAATGAGTCGCAACCTGTTTTTGTAACGAAGTCAACAACTTCTTCTGGTTTTGTGTAGTGGCTTTCTTCTGCGCTTACTTCGTCTTCAACGCCTGCTAAAACGCCGAGTTCGCCTTCTACTGTAACATCGAATTGATGTGCGTATTCAACGACTTTCTTTGTCAAAGCGACATTTTCTTCGTATGGAAGATGTGAACCGTCGATCATGACTGAAGAGAAACCCATGTCGATACATGACTTGCATGTTTCGAAGCTGTCACCGTGATCGAGGTGAAGAACGATTTCTGGTTTTTCGCAGCCTAATTCTTTTGCGTATGCAACAGCGCCTTCTGCCATATAACGAAGCAATGTCTGATTTGCATAGTCGCGTGCGCCCTTAGACACTTGTAAAATAACTGGTGATTTTGTTTCAACAGAAGCTTTAACGATAGCTTGAAGTTGTTCCATATTGTTGAAGTTAAATGCTGGGATAGCATAACCACCTTTAACAGCTTTCGCGAACATATCACGAGTGTTAACAAGTCCTAAAGTTTTGTAATTTATCATATTATATTATTTTTTAATTGTTAATGTTTCTTTCTTTATGCCTTTGGCTTTTAGCCATTAGCCTTTGGCCTTAGTTCAACAGCCAACAGCCAACAGCCTTAATCAGTTCCTTTTGCTTCTAATCTTAGAGATTCTATCCAATACTGAGTGTGTCTTTTGTGATTCTTCTGTCTCGTCGTGACGTGCCGAGATGAGCAGCAGTTTATCTCCTTTTTTAAGGAAGAGTTGTCCGTTCGGCACTATATATTTATTTCTGCGTTCGACGATCATCACCAGTGTTCCTTCTGGCAATGGATAATCTTTCAGATAAGCTTCGTCTTTAACAACTTGTTGTTGCAAGATTGTATTCAGTTCTTCAGGGATATCGACGCCGAAGTTTTCCGGTCCGTCGTCTTTCACCATACTCAATCTAAGCCAGTCAGCGACTTTCGTTATTGTCGTTCCTTGAATGATGAGTGATGTAAGTGTTATGAAGAACACCATATTAAATATGAATGATGCCCCTGGCACGCCTTCCACTACGGGATAAGTAGCGAATATGATAGGAGCTGCGCCTCTCAATCCGACCCATGAGATGAATATCTTTGATCTCTTTGCTATTCCTTTGAATGGCAGTAGGCATAATAAGACCGACAACGGACGTCCGACCAAGATGACGAAGACGCCTACTATCAATGCTGGCAGTGCTATCTTGAACATCTCGTGAGGATTGACGAGCATACCCAACACCAAGAACATCACGATTTGCACGAGCCATACCGTACCATCTAAGAAAGAGCTGATGCTTTTATTTTCTGTCAGTTTAGAATTTCCCATCACTATGCCAGCGACATATACTGCGAGGTAACCGTTGCCTTTGAATAAATTGGTGAAAGAGAATATGAAGAAAATAAAGCTGAGCATCATGATAGGATACAAAGATTTATTTTGAAGGTCGATTTTGTTGATAATCCAGACACAGGCTCTTCCTAACAGGTAACCGAATATAAGTCCGAATCCGAACTGCATCACGAAGTTGAATATGATGCTCCACGCGCTGACATCAGCGGAGCCGCCTTGTATTATCTGTATCATCACGATGGTGAGCATATACGCCATCGGGTCGTTGCTACCGCTTTCAAATTCAAGGAGCGGCTGCAAGCGATTACGCAACCCCATCTTCTGCGAACGAAGTATGTTAAACACCGTCGCCGAGTCTGTTGACGACATCGTCGCGGCAAGAAGCAACGCCAATGTCAAAGGAATATGTATCACATGCGAGAATGCATGCGAGATGCCGTAGATGAAAAATCCTGTGAACAAGGTGGTAAGCAAGACGCCCAAGGTCGAGAGAACGACGCCAGCGCCGAGTATTGGTTTCACATCAGAGAATTTGGTATCCATGCCGCCAGAGAAAAGGATGATGGTGAGAGCCACCATACCGATAATCTGCGCGTGTTTGTAGTTGTCGAACTTGATTCCTAGACCATCAACGCCGAGCAACATTCCTATGAGCAAGAACACCAACAATACAGGAACTCCGAATTTGTATCCAGTCTTGCTCAGCAAGATACTGACGAACCAAATAACGGCTCCTATCAAAAGTACGTTTTCAGGTGTAAATACCATAGTAATCAGTAGTTTTCTATATAACTATCAAATTGATTTAGTGTTTTGCAAAGATAATATTTTTTTTGGATTTGAGGATTTCATGACCTAAGGATTTGAGGATTTTTTATTTGTAGAGACGTCACCCCTGTGGCGTCTAATACCCTGTGGCGTCTAATCAGTGAGGAATAAAAAAAGAGACCGCTTTTTCAAGCAGTCTCCTTTATTTTCTAAAATTCTAGAGTTCTAAAATTCTAGAGTTTTATTTAACAACGCTGATGCGTTTTGCTGCAACGCCATTGTCTGTGACAATTCGTACCATATAGATACCTGTTTGATATTGTGCCATGTCGATGACTTCGTTGTCGCTATTAACATCTTGGTCGTAAACGACTTGACCCAATGCATTGGCAATTGTGATATGTCTCATTGCCTCGACATTGATATTCAAGTTGCCGTTTGTTGGGTTAGGATAGATCATCAATCCTTCAACGCCGTTTTCTTCGATAGCTGTCACTTCAACCATCACATAGTTTTGTGAGTAGTCGTCGTAAGCTCTTGCTGGTGCTGATTCACATTCTTGACCATCTTCTTCATAAACAGCTGTAACTTGATAGTAGTAAGTACCTTTTTCTATTTCATCGAAATATTTTTTCTTCGTAGTTGAAGCAATCAATTCCATATCATTTAAGCTTGTACCACGATAGATGTTATAGTTAATCAATGAAAGGTCTCTTGTTGAATTGCCTAACTCTGTTGTGACGCCTCTTCCAAGGTTTGTGACGAAGGCACGAATCATGAATGAACCGTCGAGTTGGAATTTTGTTATATCCATCCATTTTTCGCCATCTTCTGAGAACCAGCGAGCATTAGGGTCGCCGCAGTCTTTTGACAATGGAGCAGGATAGCTCAAACCGTTATCGGTCTTCAAGACAACCCAGATAGCTTCTTCGCCGCTTACAGGAAGTGGTGCGGTCAATTCAACTTCTACGAATTCGTTTGAGTTAGTTCCAGCATAAGCCTGAGTGTGTACCAATATTTCAGGAGCATAGTCGCCGCCGAAGTAAATGTTGATTTCCACGTCATTATTAGTTCCTTCATACATCAAGTCATAGAACATGATTTTTGTAAGACTTGTACCAGCATAAGCTTCGAGTTTTTCTATTGGGAACTTAATGCCATAATAGAATGAAGGCAAACCGCCGACGAAGTCAGAGACAGAACCGAGGTCATAGTGCAACCATTCTGATGTTGGAGGCATGTATGGATATTCCAACAATGTTCCATATTGTCCGTTTTTATATGCTGTAGAAATACCTCTCAAGTCTTTTGGTGCTGGGCATGCGAGGTCAGCAACAATTGATTGAGGGCAAGACATTGCATAGTAAGTGACGTCTTTTTCGCCGCCATAAACTACTCTTAATTCATATTGGTCGCCTGCTGTTGATTTTTCATCGACGAATGATTCGCCTTGAACGAGTTGAGCGATGACTGCGCCGTTACGATATACGTTAACGCCAAGCATTTCTGCTTCTGGCAATGCAGGAGCTTCGTCTGTCACGTAAGCTTGGATTTGCCATGAGAATGTTGCCACTGACACTTTTGCCAAGTCATACCATTCGCCTTCATAAGCTATCCAACGTCCGTTAGGGTCGCCGCTGTCAACAGAACCAGCAGCTGGTTTCATGCCGCCTTCCTTATTTTCTAATATAACCCAGATGTTATCGCTGCCGCTGAGTGGCAATGCTACATCCAATTCAACTTCGATGTATTCGCCTGCGCCTGTACATTGATATTCTTGTTCATACAACAAGATTTGTGGAGAGAAGTTACCAGCTTTGTAGATATATAACATACCTTCGTAAGCTTCACAGTCGTACAATGACACTTTTGTAAGATATTGACCAGCATATTTTGCCATCTTATCAGCTGGGAACATGACGCCCCATTGGAATGACAATGCTTCGTTTGGATCGAATGCCAAACCTATTGATTCTGAGAATACGCCATTGTCGTATGTAAGCCACTCGCCTGCTCTTGTATTGTTTTTCTTAGCATTATTTTCTGGCAATGTCCAGTTGATATTTGTAACGCCGTTAGTGTATTCAGCTGTCATATCTGTAACGCCTTCAAAGTTGTCGCAAGCTACTTTTCTCCATGTGTATGATGTTTCTTTACCTTCACCCATGCTGTAGACAGGAACGACTGTTGTTGTATATCTTTGTCCGTCAACGAGGTTTTCGTGTTGATAGTAAGGTCTTGTCAAGTTTTCAGCAACCAACTCACCATCTAAGTAAACTTGATATGATTCTAAGGCTCTGCTGTTTCTTGCATCGCTTTCCAAAGAGATATCGTCAACATTTACATAGAATTGGTCTGTACAATTGAAGTGACGCAATGCGATATAAATCTCTTGACCTGCGTAGTCGCTGAGGTCGATGACTTTTTCATACCATTGACCTTGGTCTCTTGAGCCAGACTTAGCTATCAATGTTTCTTCCCAGATAGTGATGAAATCTGCAGGATCGGTATTGCCTCCTAATGATACAGCGACGCCGTAATGGTCGTTTGGAGCCATAACGTCTTGAGCGCAGACCCAGAATCTCAATTTTGATGTCTCGTCGATTTTGTATTTATTTGCTGTAACGAGGTAGTTGTCTGGAGTAAGGATGACGCCAAAGATCCATGACATTGAAGTAACGCAAGCGGTACTGGTGTTATGTCCTGAACCTGGAGCCATGATTTCGATTGAATTTTGCCATGTGAAGTTGTCGTTGTCGGCATCGATTGTTGTCCAGCCGTTCAATGTTCCGTCTTCGAAGTCGTAATAGAATTCGTCGCCGACGCCGATGCTTTCGCCTTCCCACATTGCCCAACCTGTTGGTGATACATACAAGTCAGTGATTGCTGCTGTGTTTTCTGAAAGGAAGCATTCGATTTCTGTTGGTTCCCAGATTTCCACTGTTTCGCCTTCATATTCTGAATAGAATCCTTTTTTGCTGATTGTCACTTCGTAAACACCTTTACGTAAGTCTGTAAATGTATAAGTGTCTTTCAATCCTAATGTTGCGCTGTATGTATATTCTGGTTCTACTTTGTTAACCAAGCTGATGACAGTACCTGCTATTGGGTCGCCAGAGTCGGTTTCAACTGTCACTGTCAATTCTGTTGACATATCTTTAGAGACAGTATTTGACCAGAAGATGTCAGCTTCGCTTGACAATCCTAAGATTCTCACGTCATCGACAGCTGTCCATGATCCGTATCCGCTAAATTTATTGCAGAATGCCAAGTAAACTTCTTGATTAGCATATTCTGACAAGTCGGCTTCAACTTCAGTCCATCTTGAAACGCTCTTGCCTACTCTTGTACCCCACACTTCTGTCCAAGGACCTGTTGGAGAATCTGATACATAAAGATATAATCTTGAGATGACGTCATCGCCAGATTTTTCCACTTTAGGGTTGACATAATTAAACTTCATTGATGCGTCTGCAGGAAGTGTAATTTGTGGAGAGACGAGATATAATCTTGCGTCTGAGCAATAGCTGTCGCTGACGCTTGCTACATAATATCCGCCGTCTTTAGGAGCGAGTTCTGAATAACTGCTTACCACCTTCCAGTTTTGTGATGAATTTGGTTTATCAGCAGGGTATGTTTGGTTTTCGTTATACACAGTCCAGCCGCCTGGCAATTTGTCGCCTTCGAAACTTTCGTTGTAGACTGTCTTTGTTGTCAACTCATCATATACAGCAGCGACGCCCCATTTGTATGCGCCTGTTCCCATTGTTTTCCATGTGTTGTCTGTATATTCTGTTGCTTCAACATTTTCAACAACAAGTTCTGTTGTTTTCTTGTAAAGGTCTTTCTTGTATACGTTATATTTTGAAGAGAATCCTCTTTCTGCTAATGCTCTTACTTTTCCTGATGCGTCTTCAAGGTAACCTCTCAACATCCAAGAAGCATTCAAGTCATATTCATAAGCGTGTTGCCATTTCTTGCCATCGAGAGAGAGCCAGTCGGCTGTTGAGTACTCAGATCTCAAGCTTGAAGACATTGGATAAACTGACTGGTCGCAATATAAAGTAATCCATAATGGTTGTGTTCCGTCGATAGCGACTGGAGTTGAGAGTTCGACTTCAACCCATTGGTCTTTACCGGTCAAGTTGAATTTTTGTGTTGAAACCAATGTTTCAGGAACTGTGTCGCCGCCGAAATAGATGTTAGCTGTATATTGAGCGTTGCCGCCTTTGCCAGCGTCGTATACAGAAACCTTTGACAAAGTAAGGCCAGCGTATTGTGTTGTCACAGGGAAACTGATGCCCCAGTATGTAGGACTTGCAGAACCTGTTCCGATTGATGTTGCCCATTTGTTGTCGTCATAGCCAATCCAGCCAGCTTTCACTTCAGGGTCTTTGAAGAATGTGATGTTATCGACGAAGTAAGCATCGCCATAAGTATGTCTTGAACCGTCTTTTTCATATTCCCATTTATAGGTATGTTTACCTTCTTCAACAGGGAGTTCAACGAATCTCCATTCTCTGTTGCAAGATATTGTTGTTTGCAAGACGCCGTCGATGTAGAAGTTACCGAAGTCGGCATGGTCTTCTGAAGAAACTCTATGGTAGAAAGAGACGAAACCGTCGCGAGGCACATTGATTTCAACTTCTATTGAAGATGTAGTGTCGTTAACGCCTTCGCATGATGACCTCATAGCATAAGAACCTTGGTAAGCGTCTTCTGTTATACGCCATGGGAATGCGCCATCATTTTTCCAGTCTCTGGTGATGAAATTTCCTGATTCAAAGTCTTCATAACCTAACTCCAAGAAATTCATGTCCCATTTAACGTTGACAGATGTATCATTAGCGGCAGCGGTAACCCATTTCACAGGGGTCATCGTTGTCTCATCCGTCTGTGCATTGAGAGAAAACATCCCAATCAAGCACATCATTGTAAAGATAAATAATCTCTTCATAAATAGTAAATTTTGTTTATAATTTCATTCTTTTTCACCTATAAAATTCGGAGGGTACAAATATAATAAAAAACCTTGAACCTTAACCTGATATTCCAAGTCTTGTCATAAAAAAAAGACGAGCCGAAACTCGTCTTTTAATATCAATAAATCATTGTTCATTTTTCTTCCTACGTCTGATAAGAGCGTATCCTATTCCCATTCCTGTCATAAGCAGCCAGCCTGAACCTATTGGCGTCACCTCTGCAGGATAGTCATAATGATAACCATGAGTCTGTGGCAACAATGGCATCACTCCCCATTCGGAGTTTTCTTCTCTGTACTCGACATATGGCGATTTGAAGAAACCATCAGTAGAAGACCCAGCGCCACTCTTGGTAAAGAATCCTTGTTGTTGACCTACGGAATATCCGCAGCTTAACATCATTATCGCGAGTATTATTATTGCCTTTTTCATAATATGACTATTTTTTGGGTTCTTACTTCATTGTTATTTATATTGCGTACTACGCATGCTGAATTCTTGATAGCGCGGACATTGACTCTGTTTATGCCACTCTGTTCGCCGCTGTAGATGATTCTGCCCATAACATCGACAATCTGTACAATACCGTCGGCGTCGATGATGAGCTCGTCGCCCGATTGATATACGAAGTTGTCTTCCACATCTGACTTCTTCGCAAACTTAAGGACGAATCTGTTGAAGTTGTTTTCAGCATTGCGTGCCAAGAACTTGTAAGCCTTGTCTGCAAGCATATCGGTTTCTACCTCCTCGACGCGGTC
>JAZOSA010000110.1:0-17822 GCA_045656905.1 Bacteroidales bacterium | reverse complement strand
CTTCCCAGGTTATTGGAGTGAGGAAACAGGTAACAATGGTGCTCCTAACAATCCTTACGACCGTCGTTTTATGCAATCAGCTGGTCCTTTCACATTGAAACCAGGTGCTGTTAACTACATCACATTCGGTGTGCCTTGGGCTCGTTCAGCCGCTGGTACTGCATGGTCATCAGTAGAATTGTTACGTCGCGTTGACGATAAATGTCAAGCAATGTTCGACAACTGTTTCGACGTTCTCGATGGTCCAGATGCTCCAGACCTCACATTCCGTGAACTTGATAGAAAACTTATCGTTTATATTTCTAACTCAGACAACTCTAACAACGTAGGTGAGTCTTATACAGAAATAGATACTCAAATATCAGGTCCTCTTGCAACAGACTCAACACAACGTAACGACTCAACATATCGTTTCGAAGGTTATATCGTTTATCAATTGGCAAACAAAGAAGTTAACGTTGATGAACTTAACGACATCAGCAAAGCTCGTATAGTTTACCAATGCGACGTTAAGAATGGTGTTTCTGAAATCATCAACTACATTTATGATGAAGATTTGAAAGCTTCTGTTCCAACATTAATGGTTGAAGGTGCTGACAATGGTATTAAGAGCACATTCGTTCTTACACAAGATGCTTTCACAACAACAGGTGACGTTAACTTGATTAACCATAAGACATATTATTATATGGCAATTTCTTATGCTTATAATAATTACCAAGATTATGAAGTCGATGCTAACAACCCAATCGCTTTGTTTGGTCAAAAGACTCCTTACTTAGCAGGTCGTAAGAATATCAAATTGTACTCAGCAGTTCCTCATAAAACTGTTAACGGTACAATCATTAACTCTAACTACGGTGATAAATTACCTATCACACGTTGGGCAGGTTTAGGTAATGGTGGTAACCAACTCGAATTATCACAAAAGACAATTGACGAAATCTTGAGTAAAGGTCCAGCAAGTGACAATGTTGTATTCGGTGACCCAGAATATCCAGTAGCATATCACCCAGAATATAAAGCTGGTTACGGTCCTATCGATGTTAAAGTTGTAGACCCATTGAATGTTGTAGCAACAGATTATGCTATCTGGTTTGATAAATATGAAAGAAAGGTTATCAACAATGTTACAGGTGAAAATGGTGTTATTGGTGACACTGCATCTATGATTGCTTTCAAATGGTTCTTGAAAGACTTGAATACAGGTGAAGTATTTGAATCAGACAATACATCAGAATTACAAACAGAAATGATCTTTATTGAAAGAGGTATTTCTGTAAGTATCCACCAAACATGGAATTTAGGTCCAACACCAGTTGGTAAGTATCTTGACAGTAGCGTTGATGAAAGTTTACCAGAAGACCAACGATTGAAGACTATCCAAAGAATTCTTGCTCCAAACAATGGTTTGATAACATCTTATGTTACATATGCTGATAGTTCTAACAAATGGTTAAGCGGTATTAGAGATGACGACAATATGCCATCATCAGCACTTAACTGGATCCGTTCAGGTATGTATGCCGACCAACAAACTCCAACAAATAATGACTGGAGTGTATATTCAACAACAGGTGGTGCAACTGTAGCATATGACCCAGATGAAGCTTATGAAAGTGTTGCTGAAGGTACATGGGCTCCATTACTTTTGACTAACTCAGAAAGAAGATCAGGTCAATATGTTCCAGGTCCAATGTTCAAGGAAAGCTGTAAAACAGGTATGGATCCTATCTTCAGAAGATTAGGTTCAATCGACATTGTATTGACATCTGACAAGTCAAAATGGACACGTTGTCCTGTTATTGAAACAGGTATGGAAAAAGCATTGACAGAAGGTGGCGCTTCATTGTTCACATTACGTCGTTCTCCATCTGTTGATAAAGATGGTAACCCATGCGCATCTATGACAATGGAAGCTAGCGATAATCCAGAAGATCCAAACTACATTGCTGCAAACGGTATGGGTTGGTTCCCAGGATATGCAATCGATGTTGAATCAGGCGCACGTCTCAATATGTGTTTCGGTGAAGACTCATATTATCCAGAATTAAATGGTCGTGATATGATGTTCAACCCACCAGCATTGAAAGAAACAACAGTATTGTCAGCTCCTATCGCACAGCTTTCAGATCCTGTATTATTCGATGCTATCGATAACACACCAGTTATGGGTGGTAAACACTTCGTTTACATCTTCCCAATGAATGCTCCAATTGAGTATAATGACGAGATAGCATTAGGTGCTTACAAGAAGTATGGTAAAGACTTTGACTTCAAGTGTCCAGCATATGACGCAGGTGCATACTTATACAATACAATGACAGCTATTGAAAAAATGCAGTCAACATCAGCACAAAGCGGTTTGTATCTTGCATTATGGAGACAACCTCTTTGGGCAGGTATGCCAATGCCAATCGAAGGTAGAGAATGGTTACAAGAAGGTAACCCAGTGACAATTTCAGTTCGTATCGCTACACCTTATAGAGATGGTTATGGTGACTTCGCTCTTGAAAATGAAACTCCAGAATTGTTTGACACAATTAACCATAAAGGATACAAACCATACTATACCTTCTCAACAAAGGGTAGTGGTCCTATTATGAATGATCCTGAAAAGGCTAAGAGTGATCTTGAAATGGTAACTGTGGTTCCTAACCCATATTACGCATTCTCAGCATACGAAGACAATGCTCTTACACACAAAGTTAAGATTGCAAACGTTCCAGATAAGTGCGTTGTTACAATCTATACAGTTAACGGAGCTAAGATTCGTCAGTTCAAGAAAGACTCTAGTGTTACATCAATTGATTGGGATTTAACTAACTTTGCTAACACTCCTATCGCAAGTGGTTTCTATATCATTCACGTTAAGGATAACACAACAGGCAATGAAACAACAGTTAAGTTCTATGCAGCAATGCGTCAAGTTGACTTAAATACATTCTAATTATTATGCGAACAAAATTAAAAAGTACGATCATGAAAAAGTTATTAAAATCTATCGTTATAGTAAGCTTGACTATCCTAGTGTTAGGATACAGCAATACAGTATTCGCAGGTAATAAGGATAGGTCTGGTCAAGCAGGCGCTACAGAATTGTTAATCAATCCTTGGGCAGCATCAGCTGGTTGGGCTAATGCCGGTATGTCAAAAATACATGGTGTTGAAGCTATGTGGGGTAACGTTGCAGGTATCACTGCAACTAACTCCATCGACTTGAACTTCTCTTACACCAACTGGTTGAATGGTTCAGGAGTTAACGCATATTCATTCGGTTTCTTAGCACGCGTTTCAGAAACAGTAGTAGCAGGTCTTTATGTTATGTCATTCAGCCCTGGCGAAATCTACAGAACAACAACAGAAAACCCAGACATGACATTAGGTACATACAAACCTAACTTGATGAATATTAACATCGCTGTTGCTAAATCATTCTCAAATAGTATTCACGCTGGTTTCGTCCTTAAAATCATCAACGAATCTATTTCTGATATGACAGGTACAGGCGTTGCTTTGGACGCTGGTATCCAATACGTAACAGGTATCACAGATAATATTCACTTTGGTATTACTTTGAAGAACATCGGACCTACCATGACATTCAAAGGCGACGGTCTTTCTTTCAAAGCTAATCCTGAATCATTCTGGGGATCTTCACTTACTGTTATCCACCGCGCAGACCAATTCGAGTTGCCAACTCAATTAAATATCGCTGCAGCTTATGACTTTAACTTCGCACAAGATTATCGTCTTACAGTTGCTGGTAACTTCACTTCAAACTCTTTCTCAAAAGACCAAGTAACATTGGGTCTTGAAGGATCTTTGAAAAATTACTTAGTACTCCGCGCTTCTTACACCTTAGAACAAGGTATCTGGAGTGACATCGAATTAGATGACTGTACTAACGTTAACAGAGGCCTTGCAGCTGGTGCTACAGTACAAGCTCCTCTCGGCGAAAAAATGAAAGTCGCTGTCGACTATTCATTCCAACAAACAGCTCACTGGAATGGTACTCATACAGTAGGTGCAAGAATTATTTTCTAAAAGATACTCTGATTAAAAAATAATTCGTATCTTTGCATACATTATTAAACGAAAGGGCCCTTATCTCGGTAAGGGTCTCTTTCTTTTTTTCTTAATCTAAATAAATCATATTATTATGGCTGAAATTGAATATTTTACACAGGCTGGACTTCAGAAATTAAAAGATGAATTGGATCGTCTTATTCTAGAGGAACGTCCAAAAATCGTTCAGGCAATTGCTGAAGCTCGTGATAAGGGAGATCTTTCAGAAAATGCCGAATATGATGCTGCTAAAGAAGCTCAACAACACCTCGAAATGAAAATCGTTGAACTTCAACAACTCATTATGAGCGCTCGCATAATTGATGAATCTAAAATAGATACTTCAAAAGCTTTGTTGCTCTCAACAGTGAAAATTAAGAACTTGAAAACTAATGCCATAATGGCTTATACTCTCGTTCCTGAAAAAGAAGCTGACCTTAAAAACCATAAAATATCTGTCACTTCTCCAATAGCAAAAGGTTTGCTCGGCAAATCTGTAGGCGACCAAGTGGAAATACAAGTGCCAGCTGGTAAGGTTATGTTTGAAATAATTGAAATAACACGTTAAGTTATGGCAACAATCTTCACAAGAATAATAAATGGCGAAATACCATGCTATAAAATAGCTGAGAACGATAAATTCTTCGCTTTCTTAGACATTAACCCTTTGATGAAAGGTCACACTCTCGTCATCCCTAAGAAAGAAACAGATTACATCTTTGATATAGAAGATAACGAACTCGCAGAAATGATGGTGTTCGCTAAACAAATCGCCGTTAAAATCAAAGAAGCTATCCCTTGTACAAAAGTCGGTGTTGCAGTCATAGGACTTGAAGTGCCTCACGCTCACATCCACCTTGTACCAATGCAAAAAGAAGGCGACCTTGATTTCAAACGCCCTAAACTCCAACTTTCTCAAGAAGAATTCGTGGAAATTCAAAATAAACTGGCGTTTTAATAAAACTTCAGAAATTAAGAAATACAAAACCTCAGAATCTAAAATGTTCTGAGGTTTTTTTATGAGATTATTTAAAATCCTGAAGTATTATAAACTGAATTCAATGCCGACTTTAAAGACGAAATTATCCCAAGTGCTTTCGTGGGAATAAGGTCCATAACGATAAAAAACTCCCAATCCTAATTTCACTATTCCAATGTTGATGAGGTTGTCAATCATTATTCCGCTTTCATAATAGAGTTGCTGAGTTGCTGAGTTGCTGAGTTGCTGAGTTGCATCAAACCACGCTATATTGGTTAGAACTATTATTTCCGGGTGGAATTTCTTAAAATCTATTAAGATATTTTTGAAGTTATGTGAGAAATATAATGCGGCGAATTTGTCGCAGAAAAACTCGTCGGGATGCATAGTGCTGAAACTCTCTGGACAATAGATGTCAAACTTATTCTCGCCAGTTCCGTAAAGATTAAATAAGTCCGTGACAGGTGCTAATCCGGTTATGTAACCGAATTGCGCTGACAATGACGTCTCTCCTAAAAACTGTGAGTATTTCTTTCCTCTAAATAAAAATTCGTATTTGTCGAAGTCGTAAGGACTGCCGAATACGTTTTTAAGATTCTTTTGATAAGAAAGCCAAATCACAGGGTTGGCGTCTCCTTTAACTTGTAATCCGTCTTTAGATAAGAGAAACTTCTCGCCAAATGCGATTCTTAATTTCAAATCAATGGTGCTCAGACGATATGACTGCTGCCCCGTAGTCTTGTCATACACTCCGAACTTGATGAATCCTTTGATGTATTTGTTTAGATATGTAGAATAATCGACGTAAATGGAGTTGTTTAATGAAGTCGACTTGGTATAGAAATGTTTGAAATTGTCGGAGTTAAGCATATTCTTGTTTTCCCTGAAGCCGTAATTTCCTAGTCTTTCGAACTTATGATATGCGCCGAGTTGGATTTTCATTTTGAGGGAACGCATGATATTGAAAGTGACATTGCCGCCGTAGTTGAATTCCTTCGCCTTGAACCAGTAATCGCCGAAACCTTCAATGGAAAATACTTTCGACAGACGGTTGTTTGTTCCGATGCCTAGTCCGAGCATATATCCATTGCCGATATTGTAATTTGCAAAGTCGCTTATTTTCAGGTTGATACATCCGATTGGGATGTCGTCTTCAATCATTGATGATAATGTTGAAGTTATCTTGTCGAGGTTGATGTTGGCGTCATCAAGGATGGAATCGACGAATTTGTATGTCGCTTCCATACGTTCATCGCTGAGTTTTTCGTAACGGTAATATCTTATTGTCTCGTCGGCGTTTGCGGCGTTGTCGTTTATGTGAAAGTCGGCGTTGTCGAAGATTTTTTTGTCGATGTCTTTATTTATTTCAATGTCGGTGATATAACTTTTGCCAATGCCGAGAAGTGGCAGGTTCGCGCCTCCGTTGGCGGAAATGGCGAGCTGTGCGGTGCTGTCGTTCGCGCTGGCGATTTTAGTGTTCTTCGCCTTTTCTCTGTCGTATGTCGCGATGGTGGTGTTTAACTGTTTCGGAAACCAGAACTCATCGTCGACTTTCTCGTAAAGCTGCTGAATTTCTATGTTATACATCGCCGATAGTTTTGATGGCGATGCTTTGATGTTTTGAATTGCCCAGTTGTCGGAATTGACGGTGATAGTTCCTTTTAATCCTTCGAAATTGGTGCTTCTGTAAGGTTGGAATGAAATGACGAAGATGCTGTCGTTGTCTTCGTTTTTCAATGCCGATTCCAGTACGAAGATGTATTTGTTTTTACTGTTTTTGCTGATAGGATTGACACATTTTTTGTTGTCAATGTTTATTAAGTCGTCGTAGAATCCGATGCTTTGTATGCTTTCCAAAAGGTAGATGAAGACCGGGTTTTCAAATCCTGAGACTTTATTTGCGAGGATGTTTTTCTTGTTCTTATTAGGTTTAAGGAAATATTGTTCGGAGACGGTCTCCATGGCAAGCAGGTCGTTGTTTTTTAGCTGCTCGCCGATTTTGTTATTAGCTTTTATCCAAGAAGTGTCGACGGTAAAAACCATATTGTCGTACATCTTGTAATAATAAGAGTCGAGGTTTCGCGGGTTATTGGCGTCGCGATATTTATAGACGCTGTCGATGATTCTGTTAGCGGGATTGTTATTCCCGTCGATGACGATTTCCGAGAGTTGAATATTCTGCGGTTTCAGTTCAATCAATATTTCACTTTCATTATCAATCGCGACATGTTTCTTTTCATAACCTACGAAGGAAAACGTCAGTGCGTTGATTTTTTCTTTTGAAGAAATAGAGAATTTGCCGTCAATATCTGTCGTCGTGCCAAGAGTCCCGGTCTCGTTGATGATGATGTTTACGAATGCTAGACGCTCGTTGGTGAAAGTGTCAACGACAGTCCCCTGAACTTTAAACTCCGAACTCTGACTCTGACACAGACTCTGACATAAGAGGAATAATAATATTACTAATATGTATTTAGAATTCTTCATTCCTAACTCCTAATTCCTAATTTCTCATTATTTATATGTCTTTCCTTATCTCTCTTTGTCTTTTTCTCTAGATTTTTTTTGAAAGCATCCGTCAGGTCGATGCCAGTTTGGTTCGCAAGGCAGATAAGAACCCAAAGTATGTCGGCCATTTCGTCTGCCATATTATATTCTTTGTCGGAATCCTTGAACGATTGCTCGCCGTAAGTACGAGCCATTATACGAGCAAGTTCGCCGACTTCTTCTGTCAGTAAAGTCATGTTTGTGAGTTCGTTGAAGTAACGTACGCCGTGCGTCTTAATCCAATTGTCGACGATTTTCTGAGCTTCTTCTATTGTCATAAAATTATTTTTCTACAAAAATACATTTTTTGATTCTATGAGTCAATAAGACAATAAGTCAATGAGTATTTTTTATAAATTTGCAAAAAATAAAAACAGTGGAAAATACCTTTACTTTAGTAGCAAAGACATTGCCTGGCTTTGAAGAGATTCTTGCTGAAGAATTGAAAGCCTTGGGCGCAGAAAATATCAATATCTTATATCGTGCAGTCAGTTTTGAAGCTGACGAAGCCTTGATGTACAAAGCGAATTACTGTCTTCGTACAGCATTGAGAATTTTGAAGCCGATACAGACTTTCGTTGCTCGCAACGAGTTGATGTTATACAAGAAGATTTTTGAGATTAAATGGCACGAGATTTTCGGCATTGAAGAGACTTTTGCCATCGACGCTGTTGTTAGCGGCAATTATTTCACTCATTCTCAATATGCAGCACTTAAGGTAAAAGACGCTATCGCTGACGAGTTTCGCAATAAATTCGGCGCACGTCCTTCTGTAGACACAGAAAATCCTGATTTGAGAATTAACATTCATATCGATAATGAGAAAGTGACACTTTCTTTCGACAGCTCAGGTGACTCGTTGCATAAGAGAGGCTATCGTAAAGCTGTCGACAAAGCTCCTATGAATGAAGTGCTCGCCGCTGGTCTCATCAAACTCACTGGATGGAACTACGACAAGAATTTCGTCGACTGCATGTGCGGTTCAGCTACAATTCCTATCGAGGCAGCTATGGCAGCGATGAATATCCCAGCAGGTTATTTCAGAGAAAGCTACGGTTTCATGAAATGGCACGACTTCGATGAAAAACTTTGGAAAGAAATAAGAAACGCCGCTGATGAAGAAATCCGTGACTTCGACTATGAAATCATGGCTTCCGACCATTCCGCTAAAGCAGTTCAAATCGCGATGTCGAATATCAAAGGCGCACACTTGTCACACGACATCAATTTGAGTCAACAAGATATGTTTGAGATGACGCCACCGGAAGGTCCTGGCATCTTGCTCATCAATCCTCCATACGGCGAACGTCTCGAAGAAAAGGACCTCGTTAATTTGTACAAAGGCATCGGCACCGCTCTTAAACATAACTTCAGAGGATACGAAGCATGGGTGATAAGCAGCAATAAAGAAGTGTTGAAACTCATCGGATTGAAACCATCTAAGAAGATAGAAGTATATAACGGTTCTTTGGATTGTCGCTTCGTGAAGTTCGAGATTTTCGATGGAAAATATAAAGATATGAAGAAAGCGAAATCCGAAAGTGATGACGTTGAATAAAAGTTTATGATTTTAAAAACAAAACCTCAGAAGTAGAATTTCTGAGGTTTTTTAATATTCTGTTTTAATTTTCTGACGTCTTGAATTTCTGAGTTTTATAAATACTGCATATCTCTTTTATGCTTTCTTCGATAGGAGTGAACTCAAAACCTAATTCCTTGATTATCTTCTCTGAAGAATAAGAATATTTTCTTGTCGCAGTGCGTGCGGTCTCTTTTGTGATGAGAGGTTTCTTGCCTTGTATTTTACCGATGAGCCAGAAAATGCGCCATGCTATTTCGCTGAGTGTCTTGCCGACTTTTATGTGAGGCGCCTTGACGTTGAAGTTTTGTGCCATCAGGTTGAAAAGATATTCGTAAGAGATAAGAGCTCCGTTGAGACAGTAGCGCTGCCCGAATCTGTTGTTTTGCATCAGCATTATCATGGCACGAGCCACGTCTTTAACGTCGACGAAACCATTGACGCCTGTCGTGTAGAACGGAAATCCTTTGGCGATGGTGTTGAAGAGTTCGCAGCTGCTGGAATCCCATCTGCCAGCTCCGAGTATAAGTGACGGGTTTACTATAGTCGCATTGAGACCTTCGGCGATGCCGCGCCACACTTCCATCTCCGCCTCGTGCTTTGAAATGGAGTAGACGCTGTTGTTCTTCGACTGCGACCATGGCGACTCTTCATTGATAGGCTCGCCTTCAAGCGAACGTCCAAGAGCCGCGATGGAACTGACGTGACAGAATTTCTTCACCCCGCAATGCAAAGCGGCATTGACCATATTTTTCGTTCCTTCCACATTGACACGCATCAGACTGCCTTTGTCGCTTGGGTCGAAGGAAACGACAGCGGCACAGTGATAAACCTCATCGACATCTTTCATGGCAGATTCAATAATGTCATAATCCAAAACATCACCATAAACAAACTCGATGTTGTCTGGCATTTCATTAAAACCGTAACGCCTCAACACATCATTCAACAACGACAAATCACTGTTCTTGCGACATAACAGTTTGACTCTGAATATTGACTCTGACTCAGAACTTATAGACTTATTGACAGATAGACTTATTGACTCAGATACTAACTCTGCTACCAAATGTGATCCTACTAATCCTGTGCAGCCTGTGATGAAAATCATGATTTTTATTTTTTGCTATGAGTGGTGAGCTGTTGATAATACTTGTTATTTCCTGCACAAATATACATAAATTAGTTTTACATTTTCCGTTGCTTGCTGCTCGTGGTTTATATATAAAAACTTCTTGGCAATATGCTGATAATTATTATCTTTGCACTCTTAAATTTTATTATTATGAAAAGATTTTATTTTGCAATTATTTTATTGAGTTTGTTTTTTTGTTGGATGTAAACCAGAAGCGGAAATCCCAACTGTTGTAACACAAGAAGTGACAGATGTTGCTATCAATACAGCTAAAGTTAATTACGAAGTCGTTAATGACGGCGGTGCGGAAGTGACCTCAAGAGGCGTTTGCTGGGATACGATACAAAATCCTACGATAGATAATGATAAAACCAACGACGGAACAGGAATCGGAACATTCACTTCAGAACTCAGCGACTTGATTTCTCAGAAGACTTATTACGTCAGAGCATACGCTGTCAATAGTGCTGGCGTTTCATACGGAGAAGAAAAGAGTTTTGTGACATTGACCAATGACATTGAAGAAGACGATGATGACGAAGAGGAAGACACTGCAGAACCATTGGCAGTTACTGTAAACGGAGTGACATTTTCTATGGTGTTAGTTGAAGGCGGAATCTTTGAGATGGGCGCGCAAAGTGAAGACCCTAACGCACCAAACTACGACAGCGAAGCCTGGGATAGAGAAGGCCCGGTGCATCTTGTGACGCTCTCAAATTATTATATCGGCGAGACTGAAGTCACACAGGAGCTTTGGCAGGCGGTGATGGGATATAACCCGGGTCATTTTGTTGGTGAACAGAAACCTGTTGAACAAGTCACATGGTACGACTGTAAAACATTTATAAACAAATTGAACCAGTTGACCGGAATGAAATTCCGTTTCCCAACAGAAGCAGAGTGGGAGTTTGCGGCAAAAGGCGGCAATGAATCACAAGGATTTTACTATAGCGGTAGCGACAATATCGACGATGTGGCTTGGTATTCCGCTGAAGGCAAGAAGACTCGCGATGTGAAGACAAAACTTCCGAACGAATTAGGCATTTATGATATGTGCGGCAATGTGATGGAATGGTGCGGCGATTTGTTTGGCGACTATAACAGCAATCATCAGACAGACCCGACAGGACCTGCATCTGGCACAGATTATATAGTACGTGGAGGATGCTGTCTCAGCAACGCCACTTACTGCAGAATGACAGTCCGCAGTTTCTTCAACGCTGGCGGCGCAAGCTACGGCATCGGATTCCGTCTGGCACTCCAAGCAGAATGAGAAGGATTTAAGGGACTAGAGGGATTTAAGGGACTAAGGGACTAGAGTAATTTAAGGGACCTAAGGATTTAAGGGACTTAAGGAATTGAGGACCTAAGAAACTAAGGAATTAAGGGACTTAGCAACTCAGCAACTTATAGACTCATAGACTCATAGACTTATAGACTCATAGACTTGGTGCCTTGGTGTCTCGGTGTCTCGGCGTCTTACCCCCCCCTTTTCTCCCCTAAAAAACTTGTAGTCTTGTAGTCTTGTAGACTTGTAGTCTTTTTCATATCTTTGCCATTATGAAAAAAACATTCTACATCATATTGCTGTTGTTATCCTTCATATCGTGTGAGACAAAAGAAGAACACCATCTATCTCCAGAATTTGAAGAGGTTAGTGCATTGATACAGACAGACCCAGAAACAGCACTCTCAAAACTTCAAAACCTTAGCAACTCGGCAAATCAGGAACTCAGCAGCTTAGAATACTCCATCCTCCTCGCTGAAGCCTTGTATAAAAACTATCTGCCTCAAAGCAACTTCGATGATATTAAGGCTATTGTCGACTATATTGAAACAGAAAAAACGACTCCTAACTATCTCCGTGCCAAGGCACATTACTACCATGCTGTAGGACTCACAGAACGAGACGATATAGCAGGAACTTGCGAACATTATTTGAAAGCATTGGAAATAATGGAGGAAGAATTGGACATTATAGAAAAACGCTCACGTCATTTCTGTGAATTAAGCCATTCTGATTATGAAAAAATAAGATTCATTTCCTTGACCTACACTCGACTTGGAAATTTATTCTACAATGAGAGCTATTGCGATTTATCAATGCATAAGTATAAGAAAGCATTAAAATATTCAGAATTGATAAAAGACACATTCGCACAATCTCATATATTCAAATTGTTAGGCAATACATATCATATTTTGGGCAAGAATGACAGCGCATTATATTACTACAACGAATCAATAAAAACGGATTTTAATCCTATCAACAGATTAGATGTTGAAAAAACCATAGCAACCGTATTATATGCAAATGGTGAAAAAGACAGTGCCTACTCTATTCTAAGAAACAATCTTGACAAAATAGAGAATTATAGAGCAAAAGATTCTTATTACTGTATCTTAGGCAATATGTATTACCAAGATAAAGAATATGATTCGGCGATAAATTATCTCAACATAAGTTTTGAAAGCACAATCTTCTCCACAAAAATATCATCTGCGGTAATGCTATCTGCCATATATGACTCTATCGGAAATCATAACCAAAAAGATTTTTACAACAGCATCATTTCCCAATTATCCACCAAAGATGCCAATAGAAGAATCAAATCTGCAAAACTTCAGAATATTTATGACGAATATAAGGAAAGAAAATATGAAAGGGAAAAGTTAAACAACAAGAATTCATATATTTATTCAACTATAGCAATAATCATTGTCATTATTATTTTAACAGTAGTTTCAATATTTAGAAATAAACAGAAAAACATAAGATTTTCAAACTTATTAAAAGATAAAGAAAACATCATAAAACAAATTTCAAAGGAAATACAGCAAAAGGAAAACTATATCAAATCATTGGAATTCAAGCAGTCTCTGACCGAAGGCAAGATAAAGAACAATAATACCAAGTTACACAATCAAGAAGAACTAATAAAAAATTATCAATTAGAAATCATCGAATTAAAAAAACAATTAGAAAAGAACATTTCATGCATTTCTAATCTTAACGGATATTATCAATCTGAAATATGTTTTCAAATATTAAAACAGATTGAAAAACTGTCAGAAAAGAATATTGACACATCCAGACTCAATGCTTTAAAACAAGAAGAATTTGTCTTGTTATTAAAATCAGCGAACATTTTTCTTAATGACATCTTCAACGATATGGCAAACAAATATCCCAAACTGAAAAAAGAGGATTTATATTATCTATGTTTAGTCATCATCAATCTAAACGACAAACAAATTTCATCCCTGTTTGGAGTATCCTATAATTCTATAAAAATCAGAAAGAGAAAAATATGTTCTATATTTGATATAAGAACAGATGAAATAAATATTTTTTTAAGTAATAAATTATAGACAACAGTCATAAAATCAAAATCTTAGCCAATTTTATATTATTATTTTTCTCTTGACACTAAACATTTGCTATTATACTTTCGCAAGAAAAAATGCAAATGAAGACATTAGTTTTATTATTTATGCTCTGCATCATCTTTCCACTTGACGCAAAGCAAAAGTCCACCCAAGAAGGTGTTAACATCTATCAAATTTATTCCGCCAATCAATATGAATCTGATTTCCGCAATCCTCCAGTTTCTGCGGACATCACCGGGCATACACTGACTGTTGAGTTAGGTTCTGATTCGGTTAGAAAATCGAGGTCAAATATCAGAAAGAAACTTCATATTGAAGAGAAGAAAACAAGCATTTCAGGGTATATTTTGGAGAAATATTATCACAGGCTTTAAAAAAATCACACCCTTCTGTGTAATACATGTGTAAACGCAAACCTTACTAGCGCTTGATTATCATTAACATACAATCATACACACAAATAACTTGTGTAAATTGAATGTAAAGACAAAAATCATAACGATTGATTGGATAATTTTGGGAAACAAACCTCAAAAAATACGCTTATGAAAACACTTCTTTTATTAGGTAAAAACAAGTTCATTATATAAAAGGCATAGGAAACTGTGTCTTTTATCCCTAATTGCATTTATTAATAAATTAAAAATTAGAAATATGAAAATAAAAAACAATCTAATAATTCTATTATTGCTGCTTGTGGTTTCGTATAATCTGAAAGCACAAACGGAATTCGCTCCAGTTGGTGCGGAGTGGTATTATAATTACAACAATTTTTGGAATGTAGGATATGTGAAAATCACATCAGAATCAGACACTATAATTGACAATGTTTTTTGTAAGAAACTGGTCAAAAGCATTCATGTGTATGACTATGTCTCATATAATGAGAAAAAAGGTGTTTTCGGTTATGAATACTTGACGCAGATCAACGACTCCGTCATGATTTATTCTGATGGAGAATTTAAAAAGCTCTATGATTTCAGCGCAGAAATAGGAGACACTCTTTTGATTCCAGGACTTGGGCATTACGAAGAATTCACACATGGAACTGCTGTCGTCACAGGCAAAGGTTTCATGGAATTTGAAGGAGAATCATTAAGATATATCGACTTGAAGCATCTTGAAGATACGCCTTGGCAATTCTCATGCTATCACAATTATGACAATGGATATAACACTGCAAGAATCTGTGAAAAGATTGGAAATATCTCAGGCTATCTTTTACCAGAGAAATGTTTTATAGCAGACGATGAAGAGGGCGGTGCTTTACGTTGTTATTCTGAAGGTGAATTAAACATTAAATTCACAGATGAAGAGTGTGATTATGTGCCAGAAACGGTTCCTTTTCCTTACACGCCATTCCCTACAGAAAACGCACAATGGAGCGTGAATAATGAAAAATATGCCTTGTATGGTGATACTATCATAAATGAGAAAAAATATTCTAAGGTATATAAACAAACCTCCAATGAAGCATTTGAGTTTGACATTGACAAGGCAGAATATTTCTGCGCAATAAGAAATGATGTCGAAAACAAGAGAGTATATGGTGTTTTCAAAGACAATCTTGAAGTCTATAATCATTATAACGAAGTGATAGAGGAGACAGAATCATTGCTTTATGACTTTTCATTGAATCTTGGCGATACCATTGAAGTTGCCAACTTCGACGAAGCTGACAAAGCCGGTTATATACAATATGTCAAATATGTACGCGTAGAGTCAATAGGAATATATAAATTTGACGGCAGCCATAGTTATGTCACGCTATATGACACAGACTCTATATTCTGCCTGAACAATGGCGAACAAAGGAAGCGTATTCTGTTAAATGGGATTCATGAATCTTTGCAACAAAGCTGGATTGAAGGGATAGGCAGCAGCGACGGACCTTTTGTCCATGCTCATTTCAGCGGTTTGGAATATATGCCAAAAAGATTGTTGTGTTTCAATGAAAATGACGAATGTCTATACAAGCAATCAAGCTTTGACTATGATGAAGACGATGACTGCTTTACAAATTATTATCCAGACGATGTCGTGGAAAATAATGAGAATGACATCATGATTTATCCTAATCCTGCAACAACCAATGTTGAAATAAGCTATACTCTCCCTGAAGGAATGACAAGCGCAACTTTGGTCATGACAAACACATTAGGAGTAAATGTTATGACAGCACATCTTGATGGCAACAACAAAACTACATTAAGTCTCGAAGAACTTCCTTCAGGCATCTACTTCTACACCATCAGATGCGGTGAAAATGTAAAGACAGGAAAACTTATCAAGAAATAAACTTGAGGAACTTAAGGGACCTAAGGAATTAAGGAACTCAGCATCTTATAGACTTATAGACTCATAGACTCATAGACTTGGCGTCTCGGCGTCTTAAAAAAACTCAGGTCCCTTAAGTTCTAAAAACTTATATTTTCTCTTGACTTTCAGTTTTTTACAACTTATATTTGTAGCAACTTATTTATTAAAACATCGCTTATGAGAACTAAAGAAATTACCAAACTAATCGCTTTGTTTCTTTTGCTTGTGTTTGCAGGAAGTTTGAAGGCGCAGATGGAATTCGCTCCTGTCGGTGCAAAATGGAATGTCTTATGGCAATCAAACAATACCTTGAATCCAATTTACATAACTGAAAGTATAATAGTTGCCAATGATACTGTTGTTGACGGTGTTATGTACAAAAAAATAATGAGAAAATTATCAAGTGAGATATCTTCTTGGCAAGGTAATTTAGAATATGACTTTTATGGGTTAATCAGGGAGGAATTCGGTAAAGTACTTTATAGTCCTGCGAATCAAGATGTAGAATATCTGCTGTATGATTTTGGCATGAATGTCAATGAAATTGCGGTAATGTATTACTGTCAAAATATAAACAATGAAATAAACGTACGAGTAGATTCTATTACAACTCAATATGTTGCAGGTGCTGATAGACGAGTTTTTCATATAAGTTCTAAAGATTCCTACGACACAGAATGGATGCATACGAACACTTGGGTTGAAGGCATTGGTGCTATGGAAGGATTATTCTATAATTGCCATCCTGTGAATGCAGGTGGAACAACAATTCATAAACTTCTTTGCTATCATGAAAAAGACGAGTTGTTATTTATCAATGAAGAATTCAATTTATGTGAAGTCGATAATAATGAGGAAAATATTGAAGAAATAGAGAACGAGATCGCTTATTTTGATATATTTTCCAATCAGCTTCATTTACAAATCTACACTGACCTTGTCGCAATAAATATTTACGATATTAATGGTATCAACGTTTTTTGTAAACAAGTTTTTTCATCTTTTCCATTGGATTTGTCCTTTTTATCATCAGGCACATATATAGTTGCTATAAAATCCAACAATGATATCTATTCATTTAAAATAGTTAAACTATGAAAAAATATCTTCTACTATTAATGACAATTTTTCTTGTTAGCTCATGCATTCAACGCAAACAACTTGGATATACGAGAGATGGTATACAAGGATATACTCACTTTAAAAATAAGGAGCCTTTCGCCATTTATTCCGATTGCCATGATACGTGTTTCGTTAAAATGGTTGATTTGCAAGCTGAACAGGAAGCAGGATACATGGTGACTATTATATCACAAAAAAAAGACTTCTTCTTTGTGCGTTTTGATTATCCCAATATAGGTCAGTTTTGGATAAAAAAAGGTGATATAGGATTAAATATTCGAGGATTAGTATCTGATGATGAAAAAAACACCTCTGTCCCTATTTATAAAAAGCCTTGTTTTAAATCACCAATAGTGGCTAACATAAATTCCCCTCAACATGTGCCAATCCTTAATACAAAACAAAATTGGGTTTATATAGAAGCAATTGTTGAGGACGGCAATGAAATAGAAGGTTGGCTCGCACCTTTTAACCAGTGTGGTAATCCATATACCACTTGTCCATAATATCAAATTGAAATAAAACCTAAACAATGACCGCTATGTTTGAATACTCCCAATCCTACAACCGCTACTCCTACTGCTTCAACAACCCGTTGATATTTACCGACCCGAGCGGATATGTGGTGAGAGGGAATAAGGGCTAAAGACAAAAGACTAAAGGGTAAAGATCGGATATCAATC
>JAZOSA010000109.1:0-12487 GCA_045656905.1 Bacteroidales bacterium | reverse complement strand
AAGTAAAAATTTCTTCATAATAAACGATCAAGTTATAAGACATGAAAAGGCGCCTCAAAGAGACGCCTTAGTTATATTATTAAGATTATTTAACTCAATAATTTCTTTATAGCTCTCATTGCCTCACCGATAACGAATACAGGCAATGTTCCTAAGATTATGTACATCCAGTCTTTTGCGCTCATTGCTGCTACACTGAACATCTCGCCGCCGAAGCTTACGATGAGCAACTGACCTGCTACGATAACAAACAATGCGAGACCGAAACCAGCGATGACGTCTTTTCTGAACAATCCTTTGAATGCAGAGCCTTCGCTGTGGAATGCCTTAGCATTAAACAAGTTCCAGAATTGCAAGAACACAAATATCGTAAAGATGTATGTTTGTTCCAAAGCTGAAATTCCTTGTGATGCTTTGAAATTGAAATAATTCTTGAAGTATTCTGCGAATGTGAAGTCAGCCAATGAAGTCACTTCAACATGTTTGAAATATTGAACAAGACCGAACATCAAGAAAACAAATAACAAACCTACACCAAAGATTTGCCATACCATTGGTTTAGTGATGATATTGGCATCTCTATTACGAGGTTTCTCTTTCATAACCATTTCTGATGGTGGCAATGAAGCGAGAGCGAGAGCTGCGAATGTATCCATAATGAGGTTAACCCAGAGCATCTGTGTCACGGTGAGAACCATTTCTGTTCCGAGCAATGAACCAAGCATCACGATGAGACATGCTGCCACATTGATTGTCATTTGGAACACCACGAAACGTTGGATATTTATATACAATGATCTGCCCCACATTACAGCGCGAGCAATACTATTGAATGAGTTATCGAGGATTGTGATGTCTGATGCTTCTTTAGCAACAGTTGTGCCGTCACCCATAGAGAGCCCAACTTGAGCTGCCTTAAGAGCTGGAGCGTCATTTGTACCGTCACCTGTAACTGCAACGACTTCACCATCAGACTGAAGCAACCTTACAAGACGTTCCTTGTCCATAGGACGTGCGCGTGACATTATCTTGATTTTATGCATTACAGAAAGAGCCTCTTCATCAGAAAGAGCTTCCCAGTCTTTACCTGTGATATGGTTAACGTCTTTAGAGTCAGTGCCAAGCCATAAACCAAGCTGACGACCAATTTCGATAGCTGTACCTGGAGTGTCACCAGTAACAATCTTAACGTCGATACCAGCAGACATACAATTTCTTACAGCTTCAGCGACATCGCCTCGGATTGGGTCAGCGATAGCGACGATACCTAATAATACGAAGTTTTCTGCTACGAGATCGTCAGTATTTGGATCAAATGACTGTTCGTTAGGGTCGCCCACTTTATAAGCGAAAGCGAGAGTACGCATTGCCTTACCTTGATATTCAAGAAGCTGACGTTCAACATCCAAGCGATAAGGAGTGATATCGACTTCACCTTCTGGAGTTGAGATTTTATAGCAATGTTTCAACAAGATTTCAGGAGCACCTTTAACATAGAATATTGGTTTTCCCATTGCTGGCGACTCAACGATAGAAGCCATGAATTTATATTTTGTTGAGAAAGGCACTTGTTGATACATCTTAACGCCTTCTCTAACTTGCATATAGTCAACGCCTTGTTTGTTTAACCAAAGCAACAAAGCACCTTCAGTTGGATTACCGATAGCCTTGATTTTCTTTTCATCGCTGAAATCGAGGAATGCAGTTGTGTTAAGAGCGAGACTTTCTTTTATAAGGCTGCTGATTTCGTTATCGCCTAATTGTTTTTCAGGAAGAGCGAGGAAACTCAAATCATTGACGCTCATCTGATTTTGTGTCAAAGTACCAGTTTTGTCTGTACAGATAACAGTAGCAGCGCCCATTGTTTCGCAAGCGTGCATCTTTCTGACGAGATTGTTAGCGGTAAGCATACGTTTCATACTCAATGCAAGACTGAGAGTAACGCTCATTGGAAGTCCTTCAGGAACAGAGACGACTATGATTGTAACAGCCATCATCAAAGTATTGAGGAGATATTGAGCGAAGGTGAGCCATTCAAAGGTTGAGAAATCAAACATTGCGAGGCGCATCACGAGGATGACTGCAGCGATGCAATAACTTGCAACTGTGATGATTTTTCCGAGATGATCTAATTGATTATCAAGAGGAGTTTTGATATTATTATCAATTTGAGAACCTTGATAAACCTTACCCCATTCTGTTGCGTCGCCGACTTTATCGACTATCATCACGCCGTGACCGTCAATCACTTT
Organism: Bacteroidales bacterium; assembly: GCA_045656905.1. Classification (GTDB taxonomy): domain Bacteria; phylum Bacteroidota; class Bacteroidia; order Bacteroidales; family F082; genus Limimorpha. Next base: position 10,235 of record JAZOSA010000109.1, on the reverse strand, counting down.
ACTTCCGCGGAGAACGTAGTTTGATGGATAAGTAGCGTCTTTTTTAAAGTCTTTAGGGTCGATGGTTTTTGTTGCCATTGGCTCGCCAGTGAGGTCAGACTCATTGACTTGGAGTGAGAAAGAATCGACGAGTTCACCATCGGCAGGAACTTCATCGCCAGTTTCGATGATAACTACATCGCCTACAACGATTTCCTTACGACCGATAACTGTGATGTTACCATTACGGACGACTTTAACTTCTTCGTCGTCACTGACTTTATTAAGAACCTCGAATTTCTTGTTTGCACTAACTTCAAAAGCGAAGCCGATGCAAGTAGCGAGCATGATTGCTACGAAGATTCCTATTGGTTCAAATAAAACTGAAAGACCTTCATCATGTGCGAAGAATTCATACAAAGAAACTCCGACTGACAATGCCAAAGCTATCAATAAAATTCTGATGATTGGGTCTTTAAATTTTTCAATAAACTGATGCCAGAGCGATTCTTTTTCTGGCGGTGTCAAGATATTAGAACCGTGTTTTTTACGACTTTCTTCTACCTGTTCGTTTGTTAAACCTTTGTGTATCATTTTGTATAAAATTAAGTAGTTTTTTTCTGTTTAAATAATAACATAAGCAATTTGCAAATATACATTTTTTACTTTAAGAAATAACAATTCAACAAGCACATTTTCAACATTTTTCTTATTTTTTTAAATCAATTAAACAAAACAAAAAAAGGAGAGAAAAACTCTCCCCTTTTCTATCTATAAATTTCTGCAGATATTATTGCATCTGGCTCATTTCTTCTTCAAGAACTTTTTTAAACTTCTCATATTCAAAGTCTGTTCTTAATTTTTCATCTTTTGATATACTACTTGCGATACCATCCAAAACTGACTCGCCTGTCAATTCAACGCATGCAAAGCAGATTGTGCTGCCCGCTGTGCTGCCTGGTTTTGTTCCTTCGCAAACGACTGGAGTTCCGACTAACAATTGGTTAACGACAGTACGAGCGAGATCTTGTACACGTTGATGGAATTCACCGTTTTCACTGTTAATGTATTCGCTTGTGTAATTATCGATAACACGTTTTACTGTTGCGCTAACCTGTGTTGCCAACTCTGCACGTGCTGAATTAGCAGCCATTGAACGAGCTTGTTGTATTTGTCTGTCGCTAGATGCAACATGTTGTCCCAAATAACGGAACGTCTCTTTTGCCGAAAGACAATCTGAACAAGGAAGGTTTTTCATTGTTGTAGATTTGTTCGAACCACAAGAAGCCATCACTAATAACATCAATACAGCTCCTAAAAATAAAGAAATCTTTTTCATTTTGTTAATTTTTTAGATTACGCCTACTCTTTGCTTTTCGGCTTACGCATATTTTTTTTTACAAATTTATATTTATTTTCTTAACAAGTTTAGTTTTTCCAAATGTAAATCTCACTTCCACATAATTATCATCTTGCTCGTAACAGTCGAAAGTATTGAATTCCAAAATGATTTTATTTCCATCATGTTTCTTACCAAAATCTCTTGCACAAGCGCTTCTCAGTTGTGGCAGCGACTTTGTCTTCATCACTTTCTCATCATATTTCAACTGTATCACAAGTTTGCCTTTTTCATTTTCAAGGACATCGACATATATGTTGCCAAGAGTTTTTTCATAAAGCGAAATATTGTTCTTCAGTCTGTTATATTTAGAAACGTCTTCTTCATATTCCTTCATCATTGATTTCATTTCATTGATGTTTTCCAACATAACATCGACGCTTTCAATTTCATCAAGAACATTTCTATAGTTATCAATCTTATCGTTTATCGCTTTTTCATATGCATTATATGCCTCTATAAGTTCTTGAAGGTCAATACTTGAAAACGGATAAAGCATATAATAGTCATAGCAATACTCTTTTGTCTTCTTATTACGATAACGCTCCCAGTACACCTCTGCCTTTGAAATGCTAAATCCCTGAAAGTCTGGCATTCTGGCAATTTTTACTGTTATGTTATTCTTTATCTCTTCTATATACTGGTTTTGTGTTTTTCCTTCCAAATCAACCACCGACCAATCTATGCCTTTCTCGATTTCGCCCACTACCTTAACCGAAATCGAGGAAGCGATTTGGTTAAGCAGCGACACCATCACGCTATTTTGAGCCTCTTCCAATGTAGGCACCTTATTAGCCTGAATCATCATATAACCATGACGGGTGCCGTCCACCATCCAACTCGGTTTTTTCTTAGGGTTTCGCTCTATGAGTTTATATTTTTGAGCGAATCCGCACAACGGCAATAACAGCAATAGAAATACTACAACTCTTCTCATAATTACTGATTTATCCAAGAAACGTCGGGTGTTTCATTTTTAATGTTATCATTAGATTTTGTCTGCTGTTCCTCTGAAATACCGCTCAATACATCCATTATTCTTTTATGGCAATCCAATTCCGCGTCAATCTGAGGGATGGCATTAAGTTCATTCAACGCCTCGTCATACATTCCCAGTTCCACATATGCTTCAATTGTCTCAACAAGCTCATTGCATTCTGCGTTATAATATCCAAGTATTTCCTTTTTACCATTGACTATAAACTTCTTAAGCTTAGAATCTCTAGCCTTAATTGACTTTATCGCTTCACCTACCGCTTTCTTTTCATTTTCAGCGACGCCTTTCTTTGTCAATATTTCCTGCGATATCAACAGTCTTCTGCTATTATCCACCAGCGACAAGGCTATTTCTACTTCTGCGACAAACCTTACAGGAAACATCGCCGTAGGTTCTATCGAAACAACCGTGACAGTCGGTATAAGCAAAAACTTATTTGAATTATCCGTTGATGCCATTCCATTTAATGACACTGCCTGATTCAGTCTGCTATACAACATTTCAGCGGCAGCGTCAGTTATGTTAGATGCCGACACTGGCAACACTCTAACAGTTTGTGCTTCAACACATATAGACAATACAACAAGCAGTAACGTCACTAAAAAGCGTCTCATTTTATTCATATCACTTCTCTCCTATTATAATCCAGACCTCACCGAGTCCACGTTCATAAATTTTACTTTCAATCAAAAAAGGTTCATCTTTAAGATAACTTCTGAGCATGTTAGCGAATCCACGAGCGTCAAGCGGCGACTGCCTACCGTTACGTTCTTTATATAAAGGAATACGAACCTGTTCAAAAGTAATGAAATTCTCTGTTGCGTCAGTACGCGCAGGCGCATGATTTACAGTGTTATCCTCCATCCAATATGAGATAATGTCTGTCAATTCAAGATATTCATCTTCAAAGTCGAACTCTTCTTCAAAGTTAATATCAGAAGAATCCCACACTTTCAGTTTCAGCACTATTTCGCGACCGTTTTCCGCCATATCATTAAAATGAGACATCAGTTGTGCGCAGAAAGAATCCATAAAGTTAAGCACCGCTTCCTCAAGCAGAAGATTTATCGGTGCTGATATTGAAGGAGAACCGACGCCAGAATTTGCCGCAACGATTTTATTTGTATAAGCGTCCAAGGCTCTGAGGTTGTATGACACATAACGTTGCGGACCTTTTTGCATCGGCGTAAAATCAAGGTCCAAGATAATATCAGCCTTCGCGGTTCTCTTAACTTTGTCAAGCATCGACTCTGTCACATAAGAACCTGACGATGAACTTTCCAGAAGACTCATCTCTACGGATTCTTGTTGAATGGACTTTAATGTTTGCTCAAGATCTTTCAAAGGGAATCCTCTTTCTGCCATTATTCTAGAAAGTTCAGATATCACAAGACGCAAGTCTTCCACGTCATCTTGCTTGAAAATATTAGAGACATCTGCGACCTCATTGACATTTCCATTCTCGTCAACCCATTCCGTCACATGACCATTTCTCTTGCAATATGCGTCGGAAGGAACTATCATTATTGTCGGTTTCTTGGCATGCACTTCTTGGACATGCTCAACTTCCGGTTCTGTCTGTACGACAACACTTGGAGATTTGCATGCTGAAAACGACATTGTTGTCATTGAAAGCATCAACAACACAAGCGGCAACAACAATCTTACAGACAAAGTTTTCCTCATTACAGATTACTTTTTTAACGTTTGTTTATAATCGCAAATTTATATTATTTTTTCAAAAAAACAAACATCTTGGAAGCAAAAAAAAGAGATGCATTTCCAATTCAACGCATCTCTTTAATCACACAACTAAACAGTTGTATTTCAGCAAAATATCTTACGGCAACGGATATAAAGTCGCAGCATTTTCAGGCGACACGATATCTCCTGTGAATGTAGCTTGTCCGCCATCGTTAGAATAGAACACGATTCTACCTGTTCCGTTTGCCTGGACATATACTTTAAAATTAACAGGAATAACGCCAGTCCAAGTTCTGAACGAGCCCGTTATCACAAAAGGTCCGTCAGGACTTGAAGTGTCGACAGAATACGATGTCAATGTCGCCGGAGTATTAGGCGTATCCCACGACTGCCAGTTCCATCCTGCCCAACCGGGAGCTGTATATCCGGGTCCGAAACCTGGCACTCCGGGACCATACCACGACAATGGCGAGGCGGCAAAACCGGAATTGAGGTTTACCGGATTGTTAAATGCAATGCTTATCGCTATCTTATCTTTGATGATAGCGAAATAATTTTGAAACGATGTCACCGGAGACTCTTGTCCAAAAGGACCTATGAAAGTATTCGCCTCAAGGACAAAGGCGGTGTCTTTCACCAACTTCTCCATCTCGGCGCGCGACTGTGCCAATTCCATCGCCTGCTGCTGCCTGCGGGCCTCGCGACGTTGCATTCTTTCTGTCTTGGCACTCTGAGCGAAAAGTCCGCCGCTCAACAACAGAAACAATGTTAATGATAATAATCTAGATTTCATAATACCTGATGTTTTTTTCACATAAACACCAGACATTATTTTTTTGTTTTAATGAGAAATCAAATTACCATATCATAAAAACAGAGACGTTTCAACTACAATTTCGGTGTAATTGACACGTCTCCTAAGTGCCAGCTAATAGCTTAAATAACGTATTTTGTAACGTCTGAATTTGGTTCTAATTCAATTGGTTCTGCACCATATTTAAACACGACCAATTTCTTGCCGCCTTTCAAGACGACTTTGTCTTCTGTAACCCAAAGTGCTGATGCTTCGCGGAGACCAACGACTTTCATATTTTGATTTACAGCGAGATATTCGTTGATACGATCCTGACGTGTCTCACCGCCGTGTTTGATCATCTTGTCGATTTCAGGATGTGGGTCAAGATAATGAGGATTGATTTGGAATGGAACCAAGTTCAATGTCTTGAATGAAGCAGGCTGAACTATAGGCATATCGTTTGTTGTGCACAATGTTGGGCATGCGATGTTAGAACCTGCGCTCCAACCGATGTAAGCTGTACCTTTCTTTGCGACCTCAGCGATAGCGTCCATCAAACCATATCTATGAAGTTCAGCAACGAGGTGGAATGTATTGCCGCCACCTACAACGATACAATCGGCTTCTTTAACGAGCTGAATCTTGTCTTCAACTTCATGTACAGAAACGAAATTGTTCAAACCTAATTTTTCTTCAAAAACCTTCTTTACTCTTGCTGTATATGCGTCGTAGCTTTGTGGATATGGATTTCCGTTGATGAAAACGCCAGCAAAAGGAACGAATACGATTTTGCTATCTGACTTAAGATTATTTTTTTCACAGAAAGACTCAAGCTGACTCATAGGCCAAGCAAGATATGTCTCACCAAAATTTGTCGAATTACTAATTAATAAAAGATTCATAATATTTTATTTTTACTTTGCCAAAATTAAGCATTTTTTCTCAAACAATTACGATTATTTTTCATATCTTTGAAACAAAGATTCAAAACATTTCAACACAATTATTATGAAAGCTAAATCACTGATAATATGCTTATTGCTAATTTTAAGTTCTAATATTGCCAACTCTCAAAAAACATATAATTTAGAATCTCCGCAAAAAAACATTAACATTACAATTACAGCGGACTATGATTTTCTGAAATATTCGGTCAAGCACGGCAGCACCGTAATTATAAACGACTCGCCTATAACTATGGAATTGAGCGACGGCAACGTTTTAGGAGCATCGCCAATTGTCAGAAGTTTCAAAAATGAAACCATCAACGAGACTATAAAAGCGGAATTTTACAAAAAAGAATCCGTCAAGAACAATTACAACGAACTCACTCTTAACTTCAAAGGAAACTACAGCGTTCAATTCAGAGCTTACGACGATGGCGTCGCCTATCGTTTCTGCACAAAGTTCACGAAACCTATAACCATTATGGAAGAAGGCGTCACTTATAATTTCGATGACGATTACACCGCATATATTCCTTACGTCAACCCTGGAAATTTCTATGGCGACAACATCAGCAAACAGTTTTTCAATTCATTTGAAAACGTTTACAGCATCACTTCCATTTCAAAAACAGAAGACGACAAACTCGCTTTCCTACCTATATTAATATCATTAAAAGACAATAAAAAAGTCGTCATCACCGAAGCCAATCTCGAAGATTATCCGGGATTATATTTAAGAAAAAACAAAGACGAATCGAACAGTCTCAGCGGCATACACGCCAACTATCCCAAAACAGAAGAACAAGGCGGATATAATATGCTGCAATACCTTGTAAAAGAACGTGAAGATTATATCGCCAAAGTGGAAGGTACAAGAAATTTCCCATGGAGATGCATGATAATTTCCGAAAAAGACGAAGAACTGACCAACAGCGATATGGTTTACAGACTAGCCGAGCCGTCACGCATTGAAGATAACAGCTGGATTGTTCCAGGCAAAGTGGCTTGGGAATGGTGGAATGCATGGAACATCAAAGGCGTTGATTTTGAATCAGGAATAAACAACGACACTTACAAACACTACATCGACTTCGCTTCTGAATATGGTATTGAATATGTCATTTTAGATGAAGGTTGGGCAGTAAACAAACAAGCCGACTTATTTGACGTGATTCCAGAAATTGACATCATTGATTTAGTGGAATACGCTGATTCTAAAGGCGTCGGCATTGTATTATGGGCAGGATACGTCGCCATTGAGCGCGATATGGAGGAAGTATGCAAATACTATTCAGAAATAGGCGTCAAAGGTTTCAAAGTCGATTTCATTGACAGGGACGACCAGAAAACTGTTAATTTTTATTATAAAATGGCAGAGACAGCTGCCAAATACCATCTTATCATTGACTTCCACGGGGCGTACAAACCTACAGGTCTCAACCGCACCTACCCTAACGTCCTGAACTTCGAAGGCGTATACGGATTGGAAAATGTGAAGTGGAACCAGCATCTCGACCTTGTAACATACGAAACCACAATACCTTTCATCAGAATGCTTGCGGGTCCGATGGACTACACACAAGGCGCGATGCGCAACGCTAACAAAGACAATTACAGGGCAGTGTGGAGCGAGCCGATGAGTCAAGGCACGCGCTGCCGTCAACTCGCCGAATACGTAATTTTTGAATCGCCATTCAACATGCTGTGCGACAGTCCTAGCAACTACAGAGACGAAGAAGAATGCTCGCGATATATTGCAGAAATCCCAACCATCTGGGACGAGACTATCGCCTTGAACGGAAAAGTTGGAGAATATATCGTCATCGCTCGTCGTTCCGGCGACAGATGGTACGTGGGCGGAATAACGAATTGGGATGAAAGAGAAATAGAGATTGACCTTTCCAGACTTAACCTAAAACGTCGTCAGGCAACGGAATTCCGCGACGGTGTCAATGCAAATAAAATAGCAGAAGATTATGCAAAAAACAGCATAAGTATCGACAATGAGACTTACACTGCCAAAATGAGCAGAGGCGGCGGTTTTGTGCTTATTTTCTAAACCTTTGATTTATAGCATTTTCATCTTAAAAATTATTTAGAAAAATTCGGTTCTTAATTGGAGTTTTTTTTGCAATTTTGCACCCTTAAAAAAAGACAATCATGAGCGAGCCGAAAGGAGCATTATTATTAGGTACGGAAGACGTTGGCAAATTATTGAAAAAATACGCCACACCTGCAATCATAGCGATGACAGCATCGTCGTTGTACAATATGATTGACAGCATTTTCATCGGACAAGGCGTCGGACCTTTGGCGATATCCGGATTAGCAATCACGTTCCCATTCATGAACTTAGGCGCAGCAATCGGCGCGATGGTCGGAGTCGGCGCATCTACCGTCACAGCGATGGAACTAGGAAAGAAAAACTACGCAAAAAGCTGCCGTGCCTTAGCAAACACTGTAATGCTCAACATAATCTTCGGAATCATATTCACCATCGTCTGCCTCTTATTCCTGAAACCAATATTGTTCTTCTTCGGCGCAAGCGAACAGACTCTGCCTTACGCCTATGAATATATGCAGGTGATACTCCTCGGCAACATCATCACTCACCTTTATCACGGACTAAACTCAGTCTTAAGAGCTTCCGGACACCCTAACGAAGCGATGGTTGCAACAATAATAACCGTCGTGGCAAACGTATTTTTAGACTGGCTGTTCATCTACCCTCTCGGAATGGGAATACGCGGCGCTGCATTAGCTACAGTTTTAGCTCAGACAATACCATTGGTTTATCTTTTCAAGATATTCTCAAAACAAAACGAACTTGTACATTTCGATAAAAAAGACTTCGTCTTCGACATAAAAATCATCAAAGACATACTCGCCATCGGTTTATCTCCATTCCTTTTAAACTCAATGCTTTGCGTCATCATCATCTTAATCAATAAAGGATTAAAAGAATTCGGCGGCGACCTTTCTGTAGGAGCTTACGGCATCGTAAACCGCGTGACATTTTTCTTCACGATGATTGTCTTAGGCATCACACAAGGCATGCAACCGATAGTCAGCTACAATTACGGAGCACGACAATTCCCTAGAGTTACCGAAGCCTTGAAGAAAGCTATATTATTGGCATTTATAACATTGACAATAGGATTCATCATCGGTGAGACAATACCAAGAGTTGTATGCCGTCTTTTTACATCTGACGAAGAATTATTGAAATATTCCATCGACGGCATGAGAATAGTGATGCTCACATTCCCAATCATCTCCTTCCCTATCGTCATCGGAAACTTCTTCCAAAGCATAGGAAAAGCAAAGAAATCCATATTGCTGTCATTATCACGACAAGTGCTGTTCCTGACACCTTTGTTACTGATACTTCCGAAATTCATCGGCATCAACGGCGTGTGGTGGAGTATTCCAATCTCAGATGCTATCGCGACTATACTTTCGTTAGTAATGATTTATAGGCACTACCATAAATAGAATTTTAGAATTCTACTAATACTCCACTTCTTCCAAGAAAAGAGCGTGTGCTGGCATTGAAGTTCCTGCGGAACAGCGGTCTTTGTTCTCTATCACATCGCGGAACTGCTGAAGCGTGAGTTTTCCTCTTCCCACTTCCAATAAAGTTCCTACGACAGCACGAACCATATTACGCAAGAATCTGTCGGCTTTGATTTCAAATACGAGCAAACCGTTTTCTTCAAAGAAACGAGCCGCCATAATCTTACAGTTATTCGTCTTGACCTGCGTATGAAGTTTTGAAAAACTAGTAAAGTCGGTGTATTCAAATAATATATCAGCAGCTTTCTGCATAAGTTCCACGTCAAGAGGTCCGTGGAAATAATAAGCGTCGTGATTATGGAACGGATTTTTTTTCTGACTTATGTAATAACGATAAGTCCTTGACTTAGCATCGAAGCGAGCATGAAGGTCGTTATCGACTTCCCAACATTTATATATTACGATATCGTTTGGCAAAAAGATATTAAGTCGTCTGACGAACTCCTCGCAGTTGTTTATTGGTTTTTCTACATCGAAATGAGCGTAGCAGTTACGAGCATGAACGCCGGTGTCGGTACGACCGCAACCTGTAATACTTATCTTCTCGCCCAACTTAAGACTCAGGCATTTCTCCAGTTCTTCCTGCACCGAAACTGCCGAAGGTTGAATCTGCCATCCATGATAGCGAGCGCCGTTATATGCGAGATGTAAAAAATATCTTTTCATGAATTCGTAATGTATAATGTATAATGTATTTTGCAAAAATATAAAAAATAGTATTGCTTTTTTGAAAATAAAAATATAACTTTGAACTCTGACTCTGACTCTGACTCTGACTCTGACTCTGACTCTGACTCTGACTCTGACTCTGACTCTGACTCTGACTCTGACTCTGAC
>JAZOSA010000108.1:0-13968 GCA_045656905.1 Bacteroidales bacterium | reverse complement strand
TCAGTGTCTGTGTTCAGAGTTTATAGTTTATAGTTTATAGTTCTTAGTTCTTAGTTCTTAGCTCTTAGTTCTTAGCTCTTAGTTCTTAGTTCTTAGTTCTTAGTTCTTAGCTCTTAGCTCTTAGTTCAGAGTTCTTAGTTTAAAATCAAAAGGCTGCTCTTGGGAAGATGCAGCCTTTTCTTATAAAAACTTAATTCATTAAACATTAAACCATTTATGGCATTGATAACAAAGCAAAGGGAAAACTTCATTATCTCTTTTAGACAATGCAAAAATACCACATATCAACAAGATAGCGCATCACTATATTTTGGTATTTTAACAAAAACGCCATAACACAATATTGGTAAACGCCCCATTATCGACAAAATCGATATTGATATTGAAAATATCTGTTTGACGAATGTTTCTTTTCGTTATATTTTTGCATCAGAAAAAGACAAGAAGTCTAAACTGAACAACTAAACATTAACTTAAAAAAACGAAACATTATGGCAACAAAATTTTATAAATGCAATCACTGCGGAAACGTAATAGAAAAGATAGTCGATAAAAATGTACCAGTATTCTGCTGCGGCGAAAAGATGGAAGAACTCGTTCCTAACACAGTCGAGGCAAGCGGCGAGAAACACCTTCCTGTCGTGACACACTTGCAAGACAACATCATCAAGATTGAAGTCGGCAGCGTACATCACCCAATGTTACCAGAACACCACATCGCGTTCGTATATGTAGAGACAGAAAGAGGCGGCATCCGCGTCGACCTTAAAGACGAGCCAGTAGCAGTGGTACACCTCGGCGACGAAAAAGCAGTGGCAGTCTACGAATACTGCAACCTCCACGGACTCTGGAAAGTGGAACTTTAATAAAAAAACTTATTCGGATAAAACAAAAAAATCATATCTTTGTTAAATAATAAACTAATCATTAACTAAAAAACATTAAATCATGAAAAGCGTAAAAGGCACACAAACAGAAAAGAATCTTTTGAAATCATTTGCAGGCGAATCACAAGCACGCTCACGTTATAAATTCTTCGCATCAAAAGCACGTAAAGAAGGTTACGAACAAATCGCAGCTGTCTTTGAAGAAACAGCAGAACAAGAAAAAGAACACGCAGAACGCTTCTTCAAATTCTTGGAAGGCGGCATGGTTGAAATCACTGCTACATTCCCAGCTGGCGTAATCGGCACAACAATGGAAAACTTACGCGCTGCTGCTGAAGGCGAAAACGAAGAATGGGTCGACCTCTATCCAGAATTCGCACGCATCGCTGAAGAAGAAGGCTTCAATGCAATCGCAACTGTATGGAGAAAAATCTCTGAAGTAGAAGCTTTCCACGAACAACGCTACCGTCGCTTGCTCGCTCGCGTAGAATCAGGACAAGTATTTGAACGCGACGAAGAAATCGAATGGCAATGCCGTAACTGCGGTTACGTACACAAAGGAAAATCAGCTCCTAAGATGTGCCCTGCTTGCGCTCATGAACAAGCATACTTTGAACCAAGAAGAGACAACTATTGATTTGACTCTGAACTCAGAACTCTGACTCAGAACTCTGACACTGACACTGACACTGACACTGACTAATTTGACTATAAATACTAATGCGAACTATCAACTAGGCAAAACTAACACGACTAACACTAACTAACGAACAACTAAAACAACTACAATAACTAAGACGACTAACAAAACTAAAAACAACTACAAAAAAGAGTCGGGAATAATCTCGACTCTTTTATTTTTTAATCCACGAATTAGTTTTTTCTGACCACGAATTGACATGAATTGGTACTAATCATTATTCGTGCAGATTGGTGTAGATTAGTGGACAAAGATCCAAAATCACCATCGCTGTCATCGCCTCCACGACAGGAAGCACACGTGGTACCACGCAGACGTCGTGACGTCCTTCAACATTATAAATCACCTCATTACCTTCAACATCGACAGTCTGTTGCGCTTGCATTATCGTCGGTATCGGTTTGAATGCGACATTGAAATATATCTTCTCTCCGTTAGAAATGCCGCCTTGTATTCCACCTGAATGGTTTGTCTTTGTCCTAATCTTACCGTTTTCATTAACGAAGACATCATTACATTCCGAACCTAACATCGAAGCCGCATTAAATCCTTCGCCATATTCAAAGCCTTTCACCGCGTTGATGCTGAACATCGCCTGCGCCAGGACCGACTGCAGTTTTCTGAAATAAGGTTCTCCGATTCCGGCAGGAACATTATCGACTTCAACTCTTACGACAGCGCCGACAGTATCACGATTCTCTTTCACTTTTTGGAGAACTGTCTGCATTTCTTCATTCGAGAATGCATCGCTTCTCTCCTCGCCTATCTGTGTTACAAAGGACTTTATCGTGATGTTTTGTAATGACAGAATCTGTTTAGCGAGGCATCCAGCGACTACGCATGGCAGCAGTGTGCGTGCCGAGCTTCTGCCGCCGCCTCTGTAATCTCGCAAACCATATTTCTGCTGATATGTAAAGTCGGCATGCGAAGGACGATACACATCTTTTATATTGTCGTAATCCGACGACTTCGCATCTTCGTTTTTAACCATAAAAGCAATCGGCGTTCCTAACGTCTTTCCTTCAAAGATTCCAGAAAGGAAAATCACCTTGTCGGATTCTTTTCTTTGAGAACTTGTTGATGTAGAAGATGTTTTTCTTCTTCTCAACTCCTCTTCTATCATATTGAAGTCTATCTGCAATCCAGCAGGACAGCCGTCAATAACGCCACCGACGGCTTCGCCATGCGACTCTCCGAATGTCGTAAGACAATAATTTATGCCAAATGTATTTGCGCCCATAGTTTCAAAAAAAAGAGCTGCACAACAAGTACAGCTCTTCAAAAAAAAATTATTTACTGCTCGTTAAGTATTTTCAATTTTGCTTCCAAGACTTTAACATCGTTCTTTGCTCTGTTGATTTTCTTTTCATACTCAGCTCTCATGATTTCTGATTGCTTGCTGTTTGAGAAGAAACCGATGTTGTTTTCCAAAACGATAATCTCTTCGCGTAACTTGGTAATCTTGTTTGTCAAGATGTTACGTTCTCTTCTTACTTTATCGCGTGAATCTGGGTCATCTTTCATACCTTCAACCATATTGCGATATTCTGCAGTTGAGAGTTCGTTTTCGTTAATCTTCATCTTATCAAACAAAGCATCGATAGATTTACGATATTCTTCTTGTGTTGATGCTTTATATTTCATTGGAACATAACCAATTGCCATCCATTCTCTTTGGAATGCCTTGATTGCTTCCATATTTTCTGAACGTTCATTCTTGATTTCGTAAGCCTTGATACGTTCAAGAAGTTCTCTCTTAAGTCTGAGGTTTTCTTCTTCAACGCCTTTAATGCCGCTGAAATGTTCTGACTTGCTTGTGAAGAATGCATCGCATGCTGAACGGAAACGTTTCCAAATCTTATCTGAATGACGTTTTGGAACAGGACCTATTTTCTTCCATTCTTCTTGAAGTTTCTTGATGCGATCTGTTGCTTTCTTCCACTCTTTGCTATCAGCAAGCGCTTCCGCTTCAACGCACAATTGTAATTTTCTGTTATAATTTTCCAATTGTTGTTCTTTCAATCTGCTGAAGAATTCTTTCTTGTTGCTGAAGAATGCATCCATAGAACCTTTGAAGCGAGCCCAGATTTCGTCGTTGAGTTTCTTTTGAGCTGGACCTAATGTCTTCCAAACTTTGAAGAGGTCGTTAACGTCATTTGATTTCTTCTGCCATGCGCCGATGCTGTTGATGCTGTCGTTGAGTACTTCTTCTATTTTTTCACAAATAGCGACTTTTGCATCATAATTAGCTTGTTGTTCTTCTTGGATTTTTGAGTAATGCTCACGACGTACTTGGTTAATCTTATCTGTTGTGTTTTTGAAACGTTCCCAGATTTCATCTTTCTTTTCTTGTGGAACTGGACCTATTTCTTTCCACTCGTCATGATATTTTTGGAGAAGTTTGAAAGCCTTTGTAACTGATTTTTCAAGGAGAAGCTCTTCTGTCTTTTCGCACAATTCAATCTTGGCTTCTAAATTCTTCTTGAGATCCAAGTCACGCAATTCGCGGTTGATTTTAACTTTATCATAGAATTTTTCTACCAAGAAATGATAGTTATTCCATAAGTTAGTTATCTCTGTAGCAGGAACTTGACCGATTTCTTTCCATCTGTCTTGGAGATTGCGGAATTCATCGTAAGTCTTTTTCAATGTCTCTTCTGAATTGATAAGTTGTTTAAGTTCTTCAAGAATTGCATTCTTTTGTTGAAGATTTACAACTTTTTGTGCTTCAAGAGTTTCATTATATTTTAGTTTATTGTCTCTGAAAATATTGAAAGCAGCTTTAAAACGGATTTCCAATGGATCTTCTACGTGTTCGTAGCTTTCTGCATCGCCGCCGTCCAAGATAAATTGTTCCATCTCTTTATCTCTTTCTTCTTTACAGATTCTCAAGAAGTTAGATTTTACAGCAACAACTTTATCCTTTATTTTAACAACGTCCGCATCCTGAACTGTCTCTTCCAAAATCTCTATCAATTCCAATTTGTTGCAGTTTGAGAAATCGTATTCTGTCTCAACATCTTCATTTTCATCATCTTCATCAACGATCACATCAAGGTTTACCAATTCCTCATCAATATTTTCCACAACTTCATTTGATAACACTTGTTCTACAACTTGTTCATCTTCTGTCACTTTAACTTCAAGTTCGACAGCATTAGGCAAAATGTTAGGCTGTATAAGCTTCACAATTTCATTACGTTCGTTAGCATTCATATTTTAATAGTTTTAATTCTCCATCTCTTGCGAGATTTCGATTGGGGTTGATACTTATGAGAATGAAAGACTTCACTCCCACACTTTTAATTTTCTGCAAAGATAAAAATAATTTGACGCAAAAGTTAAAAAAAAACTTAAAAAACTATGTTAAATATATCAACAGAAATCTTAATGAAAATTAACTGATATCGCTTAGTTTAGAAACGAAAAAGTTGTACATTTGTAGTCGGACAATACATTTCAAATGAAGGACAAACAGGAAATAAAAGACAACATCATTTCGTTGACAGATAAATATTTATCTGAAAATATCATTGACATAAAGTTGCTGCCAGCATCTGGGTCTTCTCGTATTTACTATAGGATACAGACAGAGAACTCCAGCTATATCGCGACATACAATTCAAACATTGAGGAGAACATCGCTTTTCTTAATTTTTCTAAACATTTTGAAAACGCAGGACTTCCTGTGCCTCATATCATTTCTGTCAACGAAGAAAAAGACTGTTACATCCAGTCTGATTTAGGTGACACTTCTCTGTTTACTCATGTCCAAAAATGCATTAAAAACAATTCTTACGACGAGAACACTATTGACTTATACAAAGAGTCCATAAGCAATCTCGTTGATTTTCAAATCAAAGGACACAAGAATCTTGATTATTCAGTCGCGTTTCCTACTCCTTCTTTTGATAGAAATTCTGTCATTGACGACCTCAACTACTTCAAATATTATTTTCTGAAAGTAAATGATGAAATAAATTTTAACGAAAGCAGGTTAAACATTGACTTTCAAAAAATTGCAGATTTCATCATGGATGCTCCTGCCGACTTCTTCATGTATAGAGACTTTCAGTCAAGAAATATTATGATTAAAGACAATCATACATATTTCATTGATTACCAAGGTGGAAGAAAAGGACCTCTTCAATACGACATCATTTCATTATTATATCAAGTCAAGGCTCAATTACCAAACGAGTTAAGAAACGAATTGCTTTCTCATTACAAAAAAGAACTAAGCAAATATGTTAATCCAGAAGAAGTAAAATTCGACAAATATTATAACGCTTTCATTTTACTACGATTATTACAAGTGCTTGGTGCTTATGGATTTAGAGGTTTAATCCAAAAGAAACAACATTTTATTGAAAGCATCCCTTACGCATTAAACGAACTGATTTCATTAAGAAATACTCTTAATTTTCCTTTTGAAACAAACGAACTTACAATCGTATTGAATCAAATTGAAAAATTATTGCCTAAATATCAACATATTGAAAATGAAAAGCTAACTGTGATTGTCAATAGTTTTTCATACAAAAACGGAGGCATTCCTGAAGACCGAAGCGGAAATGGCGGAGGTTTTGTCTTTGACTGCAGAGCACTGCCTAATCCAGGTCGCTATGAAGAATACAAAAAACTGACAGGACAAGACACTGAAGTTCAAGATTATCTGAACCAATACGAAGAAGTCCATCACTTTTTAAAATCAACACAAGAAATTGTCTTCCAATCCGTTGACAATTACATTGAAAGAAATTTCAAGAATCTGTTTGTCAATTTCGGTTGTACTGGAGGGCAACATCGTTCTGTATTTTTCGCAGAAAGCACAGCGAAGGCATTACATCAGAAATATCCTCAGATAAAAGTAGTTTTAAACCATTTAGTTCAAAACAAGCATTATATCTATGAAAATCAATGACAAAAGAACCGCATTCATTCTTGCAGCTGGTCTCGGTAGCAGATTGAAAGAATTGACATCCGACAGGCCAAAAGCTTTAGTTGAACTAAATGGGAAACCTTTGTTAGAAATAGTAATAGAAAATCTCATCTCTCAGAATTTCAATCATTTTGTCATCAACATACATCATTACGGTGACAAAATCATAAATTATTTTAACGCTAAAAAATACGAGAATATAACGATAGAAATCTCTGACGAGAGAGAACTTTTGCTTGATACCGGCGGTGCAATTTTACAAGCTCTACCCTATTTCAAAGACAGCAAAGCCGTTTTGATTCATAATGTCGACATCATCACAGATATTGATTTTCAATCCGTTTACGACAACTTCATCAACTCCGACGACGCAGCATGGCTTCTCACTCAAAACCGCAACAATAAAAGAAAAATAGTATTCGACTCCAACGACAATTATGTCGGGAGAATGAACCTTGAAACCAATGTCTTTGACGGCGACACTGATTTGCAGAGTGACTTTAAATTATTCTCTTTCAGCGGATTGCATCTTATAAGACCAGAATACTTTTACAATTTTGAAGTAAAGAAATGCTATGTCTTCGACTTATATAAAGAATTAAGCAAGCATCATAATAACGTAAAATCAAAATTTATTCAACCAAATTATTGGTTCGACTTAGGAACACAAGAACAATTAAAGGAGGCATCATCATGGCTTTTATCACTGAAATAGCAAATCACATCAAGAAGAACTATGATTTATCTAAAGAATCATTAACAATTATATTTCCGAACAAAAGAGCTGCCTTAAAATTAAGAACGGAATTGAAAGACAGCAAACTTGAAACAAACATCTGGTTACCCCAACTCCTTTCTATTCAGGAAGCCATGTGTTCTTGGAGCGGAATGCAACTCCTTGACAACATTGACATTACCTTTGAACTCATTAAGATTCTCAACAATTTCAACAAAATAACATCAAACGACATATTCGGTTTGGCGTCCCAGATGTTAAAAGATTTTGATGAAATTGACCAATACGCCATAGATGCAAAAAATCTCTTTCAAAATACAGAAGAAGCCAAGAAATTAGATTTACTTTTCGTTGATGAAAACCGTACAATTGACAAAAAATATATAGAATTCTTCTCTTCTTTAAATGATTATTATCTATCATTAAGAAAAGTATTACTTGAAAACAACACTGGATATTACGGATTGATTTCCAGATACATATACGAATTAGACCAAGATAAACTAAATGCTGCGATTGGCAACAACAGAATCATTTTCGCTGGTTTCAATGCCATGACAAAAACAGAGGAAGGCATTATCGTAAAATTGATTCAAAACAACAAAGCAGAACTTCTTTGGGACCTTGACGAATATTATTTCAATTCTGATGATAAAAAGCAAGAAGCAGGGCATTTTGCAAGAGAGTTCTTCAAAAGACATAAGAACATTCAGTTGCCTGGAAGTAATTTCTTAGGCAGAAAACTGATAGAAGAAGTTAAGAATATCAATATCATCGGCACTTCCGGCACTGTAATTCAGACAAATGCACTGCAACTTGAATTGCACAAAGAGAACAAATCTGTAAAAGACAGATCCGACGAAGTAATCGTTCTATCTGATGAATCAATGCTAATCCCTGTGCTTAACTGCATTCCAAACAACATTGAAAAAATGCAGGTTACGATGGGATTCCCTTATTCCCAAACCATACTCAACCAATTCCTGCAACACTTATTCGCATTCCAAAACAACATCAAAAACAAAGAAAAAGGAATATATTTCTGGTCTCTAGCACGATTGCTAAATTCAGAATTGATTAAAACAATTTTTACAAACAAAGAATTAGCCAATCTTCTCAACTGGAAGAATGAACATATAAGCAAATCAACATTTTACATCAACATCGACGACTATAAAACTCTAGAAGAAGATCGTGACACGTATGATTTTTTATGCGCTATATCAAAAAAATGGAACAGCACTCATGACTGCATAGAGTCAATAAAGAACTTATTGACAATCATTTATAATAAAGTAAAACTCAACGATAACACCAACTTCATACGCAATCAGATCAGCGTTGCCGGCAGAATTATAAACAAGATTGACAAGCTCTTAAGCAAATATGAACAAATCATCGACATTTCTTATATCGAAATGCTTTATAAGCAGTCGTCTTCAGAAATGACAATCAATCTAAAAGGTGATTATGATGGTTTGCAAATAATGGGATTGTTGGAAACCAGAAACCTCGACTTCAAAACAGTCCATATCCTAAGTGTCAACGAAGGCATATTACCTCAGTCAAAAAACGCTAACAGTCTAATCCCTAACGATTTAAGAAATCATTACGGACTTCCTACATACAACAACAAGCAAGCTGTATACGCCTATCACTTCTATAGATTATTGCAAAATGCAGAAAATATAAACATCTACTACAACACATTAGCTGGCGGCATGGGCGAAGGCGACTCTAGCAGATTCATCAAACAAATCTTACACGAGATGCCATCTAAAAATCCTAAGGCAAATATATGCGAAAAGATATATAAATCACCAAATACCAAACATCTTACCAAAGAACTTGAAGTAAAGAAAACAGATGAGATTTATGAAAAAATCATAAAGAAACTGTCATTTATATCTGAATCTGACGACAAGATATCTGGATTATCACCAACTTCACTCTCTTGTTATTTAACATGTCCTCTGAAATTCTATCTACAATATATTGAAAGCATTAGAGATGAAAATCCTAATGAATTGATACAAAGCAATAAAATAGGAACTATCATTCACACCACACTAGAGAAACTTTACGAACATTTCGGAAATAATGAAATCTATTCAGAAATGTATAAAGAAATCTATGAAAAGTATTTCGAAGACTCCTTCAAAGAAGCACTGGAATCAAACAAACTACCTAATGGTTTTCCTGACACTGGCTTCAACTATCTTAGTTCCAAGATGATGGACAAAATGATTAAAAACTTTATTGATCAAGAAATCAAATTCTTGGAAAGCAATAATTCCATGAGAATCATCGGACTGGAACAAAGACTTCATTGCACCCTTGAGATTCCTATCAACAACGACACTATAAATGTCAATTTATTAGGTTTTGCAGACAGAATAGATCAAGTTGGAAATATTGTCAGAATCCTAGATTACAAAACAGGAAAAATTGAAGACAAAGATGTAAAAATCACCAATAAATTCATAGAACCTAATATTGTAAATTTCAAAAAGTTACCAGAGAAAGCAATTCAATTATTGGTTTACAAGTATCTATACAAGAAAAACAATGATAACATTGCGGAAGAAAATATAGAACCTGGAATATTTGGTTTGAAAAAGATCAGCAAAGGTATTTTCTCTTTATCAAACAACAGCAACTATTTCAAAGGTAAGGACTTCACAACTGACTTTGAATCAATTATGATTGAGATATTCTCAGAAATATTAAACCGAGAAATACCGTTCAAGCAGACTGAAGATGAAAATAAATGCAAGAACTGTAATTTTATGGAAATATGTAAGAGATATCCAAAATCTAGGTTCTAAGATCAATATAAACAGGAAGATGGTCGCTAAATCCGCCCTGATATCTTGGTCCGACATAAGTTCTAAACAGTTTTTTACCTCCGTAATTTTCATCATCTACGAAAAGAAAATCCGGGTGAAATATTGACGCCGACTTCTTGATATAACATAACGATTTACAACTATAAATCAAGTTGTTACTTACTATTATTTGATCAAAAATCTGCCAATGATACTGATGTTTCAGCGTCCCTGGAAAACCAAGTCTATTGCTATCATCGAACAGATTTATCAGATAATCATTTTTAGAAGATTTATCTAACGGTTTCGCCTGTAAAACATTCAACATACTATTATCAAACGGCGTGTCATTAAAATCGCCCATAATGACAATTTTAGCATCGCCATCAGTTATATTCCTCAGAGAATCAACCTTGTTCTTTAACGTAGCCGCCGCTAAATCTCGCAGATGTATCGTCTCTTTTTCGCCTCCATAACGCGACGGCCAGTGATTTACAAAACAATGCAAAGTATCGCTTTGTCTATCATAGAATTTAGCATACAATATATCCCTTGTCTTGAAATTCTTATTATCCGGGTTTCGTATCTTAACGACTTCACTGCTTATAAGTTGCAGTTTATCAACAGAATAAACCATTGCAACATCAATCCCTCTCCTATCATCACCTTCGTAATGAATGACGCGATAGTTATGACGTTTCAAAGGCGTTTCCTGAAACAACATTGTCGTGACAAAAGTATTTTCCACTTCGCACATTCCCAAAACCGCCAATGGTTCGCCTTCAGAAAGTGCCAAAATAGTCTTATAAATATTATTTCGTTTCTTGTAAAATCGCGACAAAGTCCAATGCTGCGAGCCTTCTTCAGTATATTCATTATATACTCTAGTTGAATCAACGTAAGGATCAAAGAAATTCTCCAAATTCCAGAATGCAATCCTTAACATTTTCTCATTTTGAGAATACAATTCATCAGACCTAACACACTGAAATACAAATGTAAGCAAAAACAAATACAGACATTTACTTTTCATAATAAGTTTCAATTTTGGTTTGGATGACAAAAGTATATATTATTTTTTGATAAAAAAAATATTCTGAGTATCTTTGTTGACTTTTTAACAACAATTAACGATGAAGTCCATCTTTTTTAAGATTTTATGCATATTTTTATTAACATTTCTGCAAATCAATCTATTCTCGCAGGTTAATATCAATATCAAAATTGAGGACATTGACGATACTACATTATACCTTTTAAAATATAAAAGCGACAAATCACAAGTCGTAATAGATTCTACTTCAAGACATTCAGAATACAACACCTTCAAAAACGACAACAAATACGAAGAAGGAATCTATGTCTTAGCAGACAGCAAGCAACAACCTCTTTTTGAAATACTTATAGGCAAAGACCAAAAGTTTTCAATATCCGTCAAAAATATGATGGACTTGACCACTTATGAAATAAAAGGATGTAAAGAGACTTCAAACTACTTTAAAGTATATTCAAAGACCATTCATGAAAACCTGTATATCAAAGCATTAGAAAGCGAAATCAAGCACAATCCCAAGAATAAACAAAAAATAGATTCTATCGCAAAACATCTGCATGACTATCAGGAATCTATGATAAGTAAGAATAAAAATTCATTTCTGAATACATACATAAAATTCATTGAAAAAGCACACGTATCAAACTATTTTGATGAACTTCCTCTTTGTGACACTCGCATCTTAAATTCACGACTTTTAAAAAACAAATTAGACGACTATTTTAACAACCATATGAATGGAAAAAATCCAGATTTCATTTGTGACAAAATTGATAATTTAATTCCAAAAACAAATGATTGTCACGAAGTTAGAGATTACATCCTATGGTATTTATATTCAAAATATTTCAATGAAGATTTGATTTACATTCATTTATCTGACAATTATTTTTCAAAACTTGAAATCAATAATTTGACAGAAAACATTAGAAATGAGATAATTAAACGAGCCGATATATTAAGGAAAATAACTATTGGACGCCTCGCTCCTACTTTCACCTATATTGATGATGAAGGAAAACAAATCGACTTATCGGAAATCAATAGTAAAAATACAATCTTATTTTTCTACAAACCTGATTGTCAGAAATGTATAAGAGAAAAACGTATTTTAGAATTAGTAAAAAAGCGTCTGAAAAATCTGACGATTTTACATATCAACATAAGCGAAGACAATTATTCAAATGTAAGTCAAGATATTGCAATTCAATACGATATCAAGACTACTCCAACTATATACGTTTTAGATAAAGATAAAAGAATAATTGCCAAGAATATTAAAGCAGAAGAAATTGAGTTTCATATAATTAAGAAATAAAGACATGAGTTTTTTGAAGAACGACACCATTTGTGCCATTGCGACAGCATCAGGAACCGCAGCAGTTTCAATGATTAGAATGTCAGGAAAAGACAGTCATAAGATTGCCCTTTCGAGATTTATTAGAAAGAAAGAACTGACTCTTGACAATATTGTTGCGAACAGAATGTATTATGGCGAAATCACCGATTTAGACGGCAAAATCATTGACGATGTGATGGTTACTTTCTTCAAAGCCCCACATTCATACACCGGCGAAGACTCAGCAGAGATAGTCTGTCACGGTTCGCCATTCATTCAGAACAAGATATTAGAAATTCTGATACAAAGCGGTGCGCGATTAGCAGAAGCCGGCGAATACACTATGAGAGCGTTTGTCAACAACAAGATGGACCTCACTCAGGCAGAAGCTGTTGCCGACCTTATATCATCACAGAACGAGGCAGAACACCGGGTTGCGATGAACCAACTCAAAGGCGGATTCTCAAAAGAACTTCAAGTATTGAGAAACAAGCTATTAGACCTCACTTCATTGATGGAACTCGAACTGGACTTCAGCGAAGAAGACGTGGAGTTTGCCGACAGAACAAAACTCAATAATTTGGTAGATGAAACATCTGCAAAAATTCAGAAACTCACTGATTCATTTAGACTTGGTAACACAATAAAAAGAGGTACTCCTGTCGCTATAGTCGGTGACGCAAACGCAGGAAAGAGCACCTTGCTCAACGCCTTGCTCGGTGAAGAAAGAGCCATCGTCTCCGACATCGCAGGAACCACACGCGACACCATCGAAGAAACACTGAATATCAGCGGAAAGACATTCAGATTCATCGACACAGCAGGCATCAGAGAGACAGAAGACACAATAGAAAAAATCGGTATTGAGCGCGCTTTCAAGAAAATCACAGAAGCCGACATAGTATTAGGACTCCTCGACTTAAATCAAAGCTCGAACACATATTTCAATTCAGCAAGATTCATCATTGACAATGTTAACTTATTGAAACAAAAGCTGATATTGATATTCAACAAAGTCGATTTGAACCAACAAGCCATGTGGATGGACACTGAATATATCATAGACAATCTACGTACTGCCATTGAGAGAAACATAGAAGACAACGGCGGTTATATGCTTGACGAGTACAAATACAGCATCACGGGACAAGACTGCCACGATATAAGAAACCTCATCAAATACGATTTTATCTCAGCGAAGAACGAAGAAGACATCGAGAAGTTAAAGAAAAACATAGCGTTCTACGGAAGAGATTTGGTTGTTGGAGAAAACGAAGTGTTAGTCACCAACTTACGCCATTACGAAGCCTTGGTAAAGGCAGCAAAGTCGTTAGTCAAGGTCAAGGAAGGATTAGATTTCGGCATCTCCACCGAGTTCGTTGCACAGGATTTAAAAGAAGTCTTATATTATTTAGGCAGCATCACCGGCGAGATTAGCAGCGGAGATGTGCTTAATTCTATATTTGGCCGCTTTTGTATTGG
>JAZOSA010000107.1:0-4226 GCA_045656905.1 Bacteroidales bacterium | reverse complement strand
ACTCACGGTCAACCAGCAAGTCCAACACACCTCGGTAAAGAAGTTTATGTCTTCGTTGAACGTATCGACAACCAAATCAACAATTTGAAAAACATTCCTTTCTGTGCTAAATTCGGCGGAGCAACAGGTAATATGAACGCTCATAAAATCGCTTATCCACAGATAGAATGGAAAAACTTCGCTAACAATTACATCAACAATAATTTAGGTCTTACAAGACTTCAAACAACAACACAGATTGAACACTACGATTTCATGGCTGCTTACTTCGATGCAGTGAAACGTATCAACACAATCTTAATCGACCTCGCACGCGACGTTTGGCAATATGTTTCAATGGAATATTTCAAACAAAAAATCAAAGCTGGCGAAGTAGGTTCTTCAGCAATGCCTCATAAAGTCAACCCAATCGACTTTGAAAACGCAGAAGGTAACCTCGGATTGGCAAACGCTATCTTTGAACACCTCAGCGCAAAACTTCCTATCAGCCGTATGCAACGCGACCTCACCGACTCAACAGTGACAAGAAACGTCGGCGTGCCATTGGCTCACACAATGATTGCTATCGCTTCATTATTGAAAGGTCTCGACAAACTTATCCTTAACGAAGAAAAATTAAGAGAAGACTTGTTGAACAACTACGCTGTTGTCGCTGAAGCTATCCAGACAATCTTACGCCGTGAAGAAGTTGAAGGCGCATACGAATTGTTGAAAGGCTTGACACGCACAAACGAAAAAGTTACACGCGAATCAATCGACAGATTCATCGATGAACTTCCTGTCAGCGATGCTGTTAAGGCAGAAATGCACGTGATTACACCTGAAAATTATACAGGTTACAGTTTTTAACTTTTAAATAAAAAGAAAGAATAGGGGAATTTTATTATAAAGTTCCCCTTAAATTTATACTGATGAAAATCAATAAGTTCAATAGAGTACTTGGCTACGTGAAACCTTATTGGGGCAGCGTGACGATGAATATAGTGTTTGTCATACTTTCAACTATATTTTCATTGTTCTCGTTTTCAATGATTGTTCCTTTCCTGAATCTTTTGTTTAATCCAGATAATCTGATTACAGTGAAGCCGGAGTTCTCCTTGAGTTCGGACGCGCTTCTCGAGACGATGAATTATTATATCAGCGCGATTATCATTGCAAAAGGTCAGAAAATGGCGTTGTTGTTTATCTGCGCCATGTTGGTGTTCGCGTTTTTCCTGAGAAACCTCACGACATATATGGCGAGCTATTATATGGCAGCCGTTAGAGTCAATTCTATAAAAGACTTAAGGACAGCGGTTTATAATAAGATTCTTGTTCTTCCATTGTCATTTTATAGCAGACAGAAAAAAGGTGACATCATTGCAAGAATCACCACCGACCTTCAGGAAATAGAAGTCTCTATCATGAATTATTTGGATGTTTTCATCAAATCGCCGATTACAATTATAGCGTATTTCGCGTATATGCTTGGCGTTAGCTGGGAACTCACATTATTTGTATTGTGCGTTTTGCCAATAGGCGGAATTGTAATCGGTAAGATAGGAAAGTCGTTGAAGAAAGACTCAAAAGAAGGGCAGACGCGTCTCGCAAATATCATCGCTAATATTGAAGAGACAATATCAGGATTGCGTATCATCAAGGCTTTCAATGCGATAAGTTATACCAATGAAAAGTTTGAGGAACAAAATGAAGGTTATTCCAAACTGTTAAGATTTGTTCACAGAAAAAGAGACCTCAGTTCTCCGATGAGCGAATTGCTTTCAGCAGTAGTTATTTCCATCGTGCTTTGGTTTGGCTCAACGCTCATTTTATCCGGCGACGCAACGATAACGGCTGCGAATTTCATCGCATATATCGTTGTCTTCTCGCAGATTATCCCTCCTGCAAAATCATTCTCAAATGGATTCTATAACTTGCAAAAAGGAATGGCATCGGCTGAGCGTGTATTTGAAATCCTTGATGCTGATGAAGTTATACTTCAGAAAGAAAATGCTTTAAGCATAAATGACTTTAAAGATTCCATTAATTATAATAATGTGGTTTTCCGTTACGGCAAAGACGATGTCTTAAAAAATATTAACTTAAATATTGAAAAAGGCAAGATGGTCGCATTGGTAGGAGAGAGCGGCGGAGGAAAATCGACGATGGTGGATTTACTGCCTCGTTTTTATGATGTCTGCGAAGGCGCGATAACGATTGATGGCGTTGACATTCGCGATTATAAGATTGACGACCTTCGTTCTTTGATGGGAATCGTGAGTCAGGAAAGCATTTTGTTCAACGACACTGTTCATAACAACATTGCTTTCGGCATGCAAAACGCGACTCGCGAGGAAGTCATTGAAGCTGCAAAAGTCGCTAATGCTCACGAGTTTATTATGAATCTTGAAAACGGTTACGACACATATATCGGCGACAGAGGCATGAACCTCTCTGGCGGTCAAAGGCAGCGATTGAGTATCGCACGCGCTGTGTTGAAAAACCCACCTATATTAATACTTGACGAGGCGACATCTTCACTCGATACAGAATCAGAAAAACTTGTACAAGATGCGCTTTCTAAGATTATGAGCAACAGGACTTCCGTCGTTATCGCACATCGTCTTTCAACGATTCAGAATGCCGATGAAATCATAGTTCTCGCAAAAGGTCATATCGTTGAACAAGGCAAACACGACGAACTCATCGCAAAGAACGGCGTCTATAAGAGACTGACGGATTTGCAATCGTTTAATTAGGATATGAGGAATTGGTAGGGACGCGATCATCGCGTCTGACTATTAGGAATTAGAAGTTAGGAATTGAAGCTTTGGTTTTGGTGTAATACTGTAATTCTTCATTCTTAATTTTTCATTATTTCAAAAAAATCTTTAATCTTTAGTCTTTAGTCTTTAGACTTTTTATTATCTTTGCCAATCATAATTTTAAAAAAGGAAAATTAAACTATTTAACTAATAAGATTAGAAATGGATTTAAGTAAAGTTGTAGCTATATCAGGCAAACCAGGTTTGTTCTTGGTTTCAGGTCAAGGCACAGGAAAATTAGTTGTTGAATCATTGCTCGATGGCAAACGCACTCCAGCTTTCGCTAACGATAAAATCAGCTCTTTGGAAGAAATCAGCATCTACACAACAGGTGATGACAAACCTCTCAAAGAAGTTTTCATGAGCATTCACGAAAAATTAGGTGACAACATCGGTTTCGATCCTAAGAAAGTTTCTCCAGTAGAACTTAAAGAAAAATTCATGTTGATACTTCCAGAATATGATGAAGATTCAGTTTATCAATCTGATATGAAAAAAGTATTCCAATGGTATCAACTCCTCAACGATAAAGGTCTCTTAGACTTCACAGTTGAAGAAAATACAGAAGAAACAAAATAACCTAAAGATTAACGTAGGTCGTCATTCGACGACCTTTTTTGTATATAAGCCATGAAGAAAATCACAGACTTCCGTTTAATAGAGAAAAAAGAATGGGCAAAGTCGACATACCTTTTGCTTCAGTCTGACGAACCTCTCGAAGAAATCAAGGCTGGTCAGTTTGTGCAGGTTCGCGTCGATGATGCACAGCACACTTATCTCCGTCGTCCGATATCAATTCACGATGTCGACTATCAAAATCGCACTATAACATTGTTAGTTCAAAGAGTAGGCGAGGGCTCAAACAAAATCGCTGACACAGAACTCAACGACACCTTAAATATAATATATCCTCTCGGCAACGGATTTACCATTCCTGAAAAAAATCAGAATGCTATCCTCGTTGGCGGTGGCATCGGCATCGCTCCTCTTTATTATCTCGGTAAGATGTTGAAAGAGAAAGGCATCGAACCTCAGTTCCTCCTCGGTGGCCGTTCAAAGAGCGACCTCATTATGCTTGAAGATTTTGAATCTGTCGGAAAAGTTTATATCACAACAAACGACGGCTCTTTAGGCGAAGAAGGATTTGTGACACAACATTCTATCTGGAAGGAAAAGAAATTCGACATGATTTATACCTGCGGTCCTAAGCCAATGATGATGGCTTTGACCAAGATGGCTCGCGAAAATAACATCGACTGCGAAGTGTCATTGGAAAACCTTATGGCTTGCGGTCTCGGCGCTTGTCTCTGCTGCGTGGAAAACACCATAGAAGGTCACGTATGTGTTTGTAAAGAAGGTCCTGTAATCAATATAAATAAATTGTTATGGTAAACGAAATAATACAACTCGGTAAAGGTCTCA
>JAZOSA010000106.1:0-40711 GCA_045656905.1 Bacteroidales bacterium | reverse complement strand
GAGACGCCACAGGGGTGACGTCTCTACTTAGCGTCTTGGTGTCTTATTCAACCTCTTCCTCACCGGTTCGTCATATAATTTCAAACAGGCATACGCCAATGCGATATTGACAGCCATCACCAATATAACGACTTGCCATGTCTCGCCGAGGGTGTATAACTCGTTTTTGATGAGCCATGAGTAGAAGAGATACATCACAGGATAATGTACTATATATAAAGGATATGAGATGTCGCCGAGGAACTTGCATATCTTAGTGGTGAAGGCATTTGTGATGTTTGCCGCTGCACCGAACCAGATTATGAGAGGGAATACACATATTATACATGCCAATTCGTAGATTCCATTCACGCTGACGTTGCCAGTCTTTGGGATATAAGGCATCGAGAAAAGAACGAATAACACGACGACAGAAATCCAAAATACTGACTGTTGGCTGTTGGCTGTTGGCTGTTGAACTATCTGACTTTCGTCTTTTGTCTTTTGTCTTTTGACATTAAACCTCCTCGCCATCAGCATTCCGAGAGTAAATGGAAACAGCATTCTCAATAATCCGCCGAAGAAATTGACGGTGTCTAATGTCCAGCCGATGCCTATCATATCGTATCCGGAGACATCGAATACGACAAAGGCGACCCATAATAATCCTGTCGCTCCGCATAAGAGGGCGAGCATCTTATTTGACAGTCTTCTGATAAACAAAGCATATAAAATATTGCCTATATATTCAAAGAACAACGACCAACTCGGACCGTTGAGCGGATACATCTCGCCATTGCCACGGACGTCGTATGGCGCGCCGGGATAAACAGGGATGAGACACATGCCGAGGAAAAACGCCACCATAATCCAATGGAAAGAGACCTGCGTTCCGTCCCACTGCACTCCGCCTTGGAGGAGATATGTTATAAGTCCGATGACCACGCCCATCACCACCATAGGATGCAGACGGATGAGACGACGCTTGAAGAAAGTCCAAATGCTAAGGCTGTTGGCTTGGCTGTTGACATTAGACGCCACAGGGGTGACGTTTTGAGACGCCACAGGGGTGACGTCTCTACATTTTTTCCATCGGTCATCGTACGCGTAGCTGATGACGAAGCCCGAGAGCATGAAGAAGAAATCCACGCCGAGGTGACCGTGGTTAAATGTTTCTATAGCAGTTCCTCCGGCGAAGGCGAAACCTTCAAAGACGTGATACCACAGCACCATAAGAGCCGCTGCGCCACGAAGACCGTCGAGGAGGAGGTAGTGAGGTTTGATGTTCATTTTGAGTTTTTTTGAGTGACAAATATAATAAAAAAGACAAGGCAAAAAATGGGAGTTTTTTTGTACTTTTGCAATACAAATAGTTATAAAAATGGCAAAAGCAAAACCTTTCATCAAGTGGGTTGGTGGAAAAGGCCAACTCATCGAACAACTAGAAGCATTGCTTCCAGCTGACTTTGCAGAAAGGGAGGATGTCACTTATATAGAGCCATTCGTGGGCGGAGGAGCAATGCTTTTCTATATGTTGCAGACATATCCAAATATAAAATCTGCAATTATCAATGACATCAATCCTGACTTGACATTGTGTTATCAGATTGTAAGAGATAATCCAACAGAATTAGTCAAGTCTCTTAATAAAATTCAGTCTGAATATTATAACATAAAAACAGAAGAAGATCGTAAGACATTTTTTCTTCAACAACGTGATAAGTATAATACAAAATCTCTGAATCCAATAGACAATTGTACCTTGTTTTTTTTCCTTAATAGAACTTGTTTTAATGGTCTTTATCGAGTGAATAAGGCTGGTAAATTCAACGTTCCATTTGGAAAATATACTACACCAACAATTTGCGATGCTGATACGATATATGCTGATAGCAAAATATTACAAAAAGTCGAAATAACGACTGGAGATTTTGAACACACTTTTAGTAAAATTAAAGGAAATACTTTCTTTTATTTTGATCCTCCATATAGACCTCTTAGCAATACCTCCAGCTTTAATGATTATTGCAAAGAAGATTTTAACGACAATGCCCAAATTCGTTTGAAACTATTTTGCGACCGATTAAATGAAGCTGGTATAGATTTTATGCTTAGCAATTCCGATTGTCTTGGCAAAGATGAAACAGATCGTTTTTTTGATGATTTGTTCATTGATTATAAAATAAAAAGAGTATGGGCAACAAGGAATGTAAATGCTATAGCATCAAAAAGAGGGAAATTAACAGAGATAGTTGTAAATAATTATTGATAATTAATTCAAAAACAAAATTTATGAGTATGCACACAAAAGAACAATTTGACATATTTATGTCACAACTTTTAGAAACTAATGCGACATTAGGTTTTTATTGTGATTTTAACAAGATAAAGAAAAACGTATCGGATATTGAGATAAGTCTCAATATGTTGAACTATCTTTTAGGACAACAAGACTTAAATTCTGCTGTTAAGTCATTATGGGAACGTGATAAAAAAGTATTTGAGGTATTGCAAATACTTATAGCTGTACGTGATCGTGATAATAAAAAAGTTGTAACAACTGAAGGAAATATAATTCCAATCAAAAATTATCTAACCACTTGCGAAGGTGTTATTGAATATTTAGAAAAAACTGGACTATCACATATATTCAGAGAGAAGAGCATCAATAATCTCGTTGACTATGTCTTTGGTGTAGAAGCTGGATTAGACACACATGCAAGAAAAAATAGAAGTGGTGATTTAATGGAAGAACTTGTTGAAGACATCTTCAGCAAAAATGGCATTAAGTATAAAAAAGAAGTTTATTCTACTGATTATCCTAAAGTACACGAGGCACTTGACGGAGATAAAAAACGATTTGATTTTGTTGTTGAAACAAATTCTTGCACTTATCTTATAGAAGTTAACTTTTATAGCGACGGCGGTTCGAAACCTAATGAGGTTGCCAGAGCTTATACAGAATTAGCTCCTAAAGTAAATGCTGTTGATGGTTATACATTTGTATGGATTACAGATGGTGTGGGATGGAAAAAAGCGAAATCTATGATAACAGCAGCATATATGACCATACCTAATGTGTATAACTTAACAGATGTCAAAGAATTTATTCATAAAGTAAAGGAAGAAGGTCAAAAGGATGATTGAGGCATATTACAAATCACCAAACCGTGACTTTACGCTTCTTCACGGGGATTGCTTTCACCTTCTTCGTGAGTTCGATTTTAAATTCAATTGTATCTTTGCCGATCCTCCTTATTTTCTCTCAAATGGAGGAATAAGCGTGCAGTCGGGTAAAATTGTATCCGTAAATAAAGGTGATTGGGATAAAGGAAAGAGTCAACAAGAAATGATGGAATTCAATATGGAATGGCTGAGTCTATGTCGAAACAAACTAAAAGACAATGGCACCATTTGGATTTCAGGTACATATCATAATATATTTTCAGTAGCTAATTGCTTGACGGAATTGGGTTATAAGATTCTTAATGTGGTAACATGGGCTAAGACAAATCCTCCGCCTAATATTTCATGCCGTTATTTTACATATAGTACTGAGTTTATTATATGGGCTCGTAAAAGCGAGAAAAAGGCTCATTATTTCAATTATGAACTCATGAAACTCATAAATGGTGAAAAACAAATGACAGACGTTTGGCATTTGCCTGCCATAGCTCCATGGGAAAAATCGTGTGGTAAACATCCAACACAAAAACCACTTGCGTTATTGTCAAGAATAATAATGGCTTCAACTCAACAAGGAGAATGGATACTTGACCCTTTTTGTGGAAGTGCGACTACTGGTATAGCCGCAAAATTATTAGGTCGACGTTTCTTGGGAATAGATCAAGAAATCAATTACATCGAAATGAGTAAGTGTAGGAGAGAAGAATTAGAAAACATACAAACATTACATAAATATCGCTCTAAAATCAAAGATATTCAGTTAATGAATTCGCTGTTCTCTTCAGAACTTCAAGAAAACGATGATATAATATATGGAGATTTGCCATTTTAAGACAAAACAAATCGCGTTTCCACTCATCACTCCAACAAGCTCAGCAGCCCCAAAAAGTTCTTAGCTCAAAAGCCTTAGTTCTTAGCTCTTAGTTCTTAGTTCAAACCTCTTTATCTCTTTATAAAACGCTCCTTCAGGGCGTAAGATGCTTTGGAACAATATTATCTCGTTGACATCTTGTTTGATGTACGACTTCTGTTCCGTAGCAGCGACGACTTTCTGGAAATATTGTTTCTCGCATAACTCCTTAATGCGTCCCAATGTGATATGAGGCACGAAGTTCTGTCGGTCGCGGAGATAACCTATTTTATCGAATGTCGACAATGTGTCTTCTTCGAGGTCGTATAATTCCTGAGGTGTGTTCTGCATTCCGAGCCAGAGTACGCGAGGTGCGTAACGACTGCCAAATATCCCCGTTCTATTGAAATCCATGGTGAAGCTCTTATGATTTTGCAGCATCTCTCCCACTCCATCAATGATTTTAGGGATTTCCTCATTTGGAGTGTTGCCGATGAATTTCAGCGTCAGATGAATATGTTCCGGATTGACCCAGTTGATACGTTTCTCATGAGCCAGCTGACGTCTCAATCCCTCCAGAAGCGGAATGAAACCATTGTCGTTAGTCTTTATCGGTATTGCGAGAAAAAGTCTTTTCATGATTTTAAGTCTATGAGTCTATGAGTCTATGAGTCTATAAGTCTATAAGTCTATAAGTCTATGAGTGCTTATTGACTTATTGACTTATCAATAATCCATTTGTTCGTATCCGCTGGCGAGTCCGCCTGTTGATGTTTCTCTGTAGAGGAGTGGCATATCGTGGCCAGTCTTTTTCATTGTCTCGACGACTTTATCGTACGACACTCTGTGAGTTCCGTCGGTGTAAGTAGCGTATATGTTAGCGTCCATGGCGCGTGCTGCTGCGAAGGCGTTACGTTCTATGCAAGGTATCTGGACGAGTCCGCACACTGGGTCGCAAGTCATTCCGAGGTGATGTTCGAGAGCCATCTCCGCTGCGTATTCTATCTGTGCGCAGCTGCCGCCGAAGAGCTGGCATACCGCCGCCGCTGCCATGGCGCATGCGACGCCGACTTCGCCCTGACATCCCACTTCTGCTCCTGAGATGGAGGCGTTGGTCTTGGCGAGGTTACCTACGAGAGCCGCTGTGGCCAAGGCATTAAGAATCCTCGGCTTAGCGATTTCGTATGCCTTGGCCGAGTGATATAACACTGCAGGTAGCACACCCGACGATCCGCATGTAGGAGCCGTGACGATAAGTCCGCCCGAGGCGTTTTCCTCGCTGACGGCGAGAGCATAAGAGAACACCAGACCTCTGCTTTTCAACGTATGCTGGTATCCCATCGCCTTGACGTGGTAGTTAGCAGCCTTACGAGGAAGATTCAGCGGTCCAGGCAGACGTCCTTCGGTCTGAAGTCCACGCTCGACGGCAGCCTTCATCGTCATCCACACCTCTTCAAGATAATCCATCAGATATGGGTCGTTTTCAACATCCTTGACATATTCCCAATATGCCTTGCCCTTGCTTTCGCACCAGTTCAAGATATCGGTCATCTTGGTGATAGGATAAATGTCAGGCAGCACTGCTGGTCTGCCTTCTTCTTCAAGAGCACCGCCGCCAACGCTATATACCGTCCATTCTTCCGTCATGACGCCTTCACCATCGAACGACTTAAACGTCATTCCATTAGGATGATAAGGAAGGAAAATGTCTGGTTGCCAATTTATCGTGACTGGCGTTTTATCTCCAAAGACGTCCATGATAGCGACGTCGGTCAAGTGACCTTTGCCTGTGAGGGCGAGACTGCCATATAATGTCACTTCAAAGCGAGCAGCTTCAGGATGACGAGCGAGAAAACGCTCCGATGCAAAACGTGGTGCCATGGTGTGACTGCTTGAAGGACCATGACCCATGCGATATATCTCTTTTATTGTCTTCATCTTAAGGAAAGATTTTTCTTTTAAAAAATTTACTCTACAAAGTTACGAATTTATCGAAGAATATTTATCTTTGCCGAAAATAAAATCTTATGGACAAGGTCTCGGAAAACCCTTTAAAAAACCGAATGAATGGCGAGATGCCATTTATGGTTGTGACTGCACTCTTCGTCACGCTTTACTTAGTGTCGAACATCATGGCAGTCAAAGTAATCAGCTTTTTAGACATTATTTATTTCGACGCTGGAACCATCACGTTTCCGTTTGCCTATATGCTTGGCGACGTCTTGACGGAGATATGGGGTTACAAAACTGCCAAGAAAGTCATCTGGATGGCGTTTTTATGCAACATCATCATGGTTGTCTTCACGCAGATTGGCGTCTGGCTTCCTTCTCCGGATTATTTAGAAGGAACGGCTATCGCTTATGATAATGTCTTCACTTATGTTCCTCGCATCGTGATTGCATCGCTGACGGGATTCCTCCTCGGCGAGTTGTCTAACGCCTGGCTCATGGACAAAATCAAAGCCAAGACAAGCGGCAAGTTCTTATGGATAAGAACGATAGGAAGTTCCATCGCAGCTCACATGCTCGACACCGTGCCTTTCGTCTTGATTGCTTTCGCAGGCACCATGACAACACGCGACATCATCATGATGATTGCCACGCAGTATTTTATGAAACTCGGAATTGAGGTGCTGTTCGGAACGCCGATGGCATACGCAGGAATCTCTTATCTGAAGAAATTAGGAACAAGAAATCAGGAATGAAAAAAAGGCGCAATTTGCGCCTTTTTCTTTTATATCATTGTTTGTTTTTCGATGTTAACGTAATCAATACACTTCCTAAAACACCTGCTGACAGAGATGCTGCCAAGATAGATATCTTACCTAAATTGCGTAAGTGGTTCATCATATCAGGTGCGAGTTCGCCGAATGAAAGTGTGTCGACGAAGATTGACATTGTGAAGCCGATACCGCCGAGACATGCCACTGCGAAGAGTGTCTTCCATGTGCCGCCGCTAGGCATTTCACCGACTTTCAACTTGATAGCAATCCAGCTTGCAAGTGTGATGCCGACAGGTTTACCTAAC
Source organism: Bacteroidales bacterium (assembly GCA_045656905.1). Classification (GTDB taxonomy): domain Bacteria; phylum Bacteroidota; class Bacteroidia; order Bacteroidales; family F082; genus Limimorpha. The sequence continues at coordinate 33,668 of JAZOSA010000106.1, read as the reverse complement.
AATAATCCGAGATAAATACCAAGACCTACTGAACCGAGTTCAGGTGTATATTGGAAGAAGTTAAGATAGCTTAAGTCTGGTATCACAACGCCTGCGTTAGCGATGGCGAAGATTGGCATAATAACGAAGTTGACCCATGGTGTCAAGGCGTGTTCCAAACGATAGCTCATACCTACAGAGCCTCTTGCCACATTGCCGATGCTATTGAGACAAATCTGCTGGTCGTGGTTTGGAGCCTCGTCGTTATTGTGTAATTTCTCTATCATATCTTGATAATGAGCTGTTTTCTTGTTGAAATAAGAACGAGAATAACGAGCTTTCATAGGAATCATCATTGCCATAACAACGCCCGACATTGTTGCGTGGATGCCAGCGTAATAGAACAAAATCCATATTGCGATAGCTGGAATGAGATAGTATATCATGCTTTTCACGCCAGCTTTGTTGAGCAAGAATACGAGGAACAAAATGCCGAATGCTATAAATAACAGAGTTAAATTTATTGCACCTCCGTAGAAGAAGGCAACTACTAAAATAGCGCCTAAGTCGTCGGCAATAGCAAGCGCTGTCAAGAAAATCTTCAATGATACAGGCACTCTGTCGCCAAGCATCGACATGATACCGATGGCAAATGCGATGTCGGTCGCTGTTGGAATACCCCAACCGCTACTAGCTGCTGTTCCTGCATTGAAGCATGTATAGATGAGTGCTGGTGCCATCATACCGCCTACCGCAGCGATGACTGGCAACATAGCTTTCTTCACTGATGACAATTCTCCGCAGACAATCTCACGTTTTATTTCAAGACCAACGCAGAAGAAAAAGACAACCATCAAAATGTCGTTGATGAACTTCTCAACAGACATGTCTTTTGGGAAAAACCATGTATGTTCTCCAGATTGCACCGAAATAGATAATTTGGTGTGCAAGAAATGATGATAAGCTTCTTTTGTAAATGGAAGGTTTGCCAACAACATGGCAACAACGACGCAAAGCATCAAAAGAGCTCCTGAAAACCATGGCTTTGCCATAAGACGACTACTACCTATACCAAACGCATGTTGGTACTTCACTCTGGTGTAATGCTGAAAAATTCTCATAATCTTTATTGTTTTTAACTTTTTTATGATGAAATTTATATTGATTTACCTACTAAATAAATATTATTAAAATAATATCATTTCTTAAATCAAGGCGCAAAAGTAGTAAATATTTCATTCAATTCACAATTCATAATGCATAATTCACAATTATTAAACTTTAATTTTTTTTGCAGTATTTTTTTTAAATAATTAAATAACATCTCAAAAAATATTGTATCTTTGCGCCCGTAAATCATGGGGCATTAGCTCAGTTGGCTAGAGCGTTTGACTGGCAGTCAAGAGGTCATGAGTTCGATTCTCATATGCTCCACACAATTGGCTAAAAGCTAATGACAAAAACGTCGTTAGCTTTTTTTGTGGCCATTAAAACTAAACAACAAATTGTAATTGTCATGGATTCAACATTAAAGTTTTCCGACATCGTTGCTGCACGTAACACATTGAAAGGCGTTGCTAAGCAAACATCAATCATCCATTCTAAGTCATTTTCACAAATGTCTGACGCCAACATCTTCTTGAAGTTGGAAAACATGCAGACAACAGGTGCCTTCAAATTAAGAGGCGCATATAACAAATTAGCTAACTTATCAGAAGAGGAAAAAGCAAGAGGCGTTGTAGCAGCATCTGCAGGTAACCACGCTCAAGGCGTCGCTTTCTCAGCAACGAAACTCGGCATGCAAAGCACCATCTTCATGCCTATCTTCACTCCTCCTTTGAAAGTGTTGGCAACAAAAGGATACGGCGCTAACGTAGTGCTCTCCGGCAACTCATTCGACGACGCAGCAATAGCTTCTCAAGAATATATCAAAGAACATAACGCAACATACATCCATCCTTTCAACGACCCATTGATCATCGCTGGTCAAGGTACTATCGGTCTTGAAATCCTTGAACAACAACCAGATGTCGACGCTGTTATCGTTCCTATCGGCGGCGGCGGTCTCATCGCTGGTATCGCAATGGCGATAAAAGAAATGAACCCTAAAATCAAAGTCATCGGCGTTAATGCTGCTGGCGCTGCTTCTATGGTCGCTTCACGCGAAGCTAACAAAGTCATCACTTTACCAACAGTATCTACAATCGCTGACGGTATCGCTGTGAAGACTCCAGGTTCTCTCACTTTCGACATCATCCAAAAATACGTCGACGACGTCGTTAGCGTAACCGATACAGAAATCGCTCACACTGCTTACCTCTTGTTACAAAGAGCTAAGATCCTCGCTGAACCAGCAGGCGTCACTTCAATGGCAGCAGCTTTGTACAACAAGGCTAACCTCAAAGGTATGAACGTCGTTCCTGTCATCAGCGGCGGTAACATCAATATGCAAATCCTTTCTCAAATCATCGAAAAAGGCATGGTGGAAGAAGGTCTCAGAGCTACTATCAGAGTCATCGTCCCTGACCAATCAGGTGAGTTGAAGAAAATCCTCGCTATATTCGAAGGTCTTAAAGTCAACATCAACGAAATCAACCACGAACGTTCTTCAAATAAGGTTGAAGTCGGCAAGACAATGATCACAATAAGCGTAAACCTCCAAGACATGAACCAACTCAACACTATCGTAACTATGATCCGTGAACACGGCATCGTTTGCGAAGTGGTTTCTTAATAGCTATCAGCAGTCAGCCATCAGCATACACAATGTCTGTTGTCTGTTGACCGTTGACTATTTAACAAAGGCATCATCAAGGTCGCGAAAGTCTCCGATTTTGATGATGTTTTTATTTTCCATCATGATGAAAATCGGGAATCTTCCGTATGTGACCTTTATCGCATTGTTAGGCATAATATGCCAATAGTCAACATCTTCCGTCATTGTCTCGGAACGGAAATCTATAATTCCATCGGGACTTCCCCAAATAAAGATGTCGACATCGTCTGGAGAAATGCCTCCATTCTTCATCATCAACGAAAGTTTCTTAAGTCCCAACTTACAATACTTACATCCGGAACTTACAACCGCAATCAACTGTTTTTCTTTGACATCAAAAGCAGAAATGCTGTCAAACGCAATCTCATCTTCTTTGAAATCAATCTTAACTACTTCATCAAACGACTCGTGTAAGTCAATGCTACTCACTTCTTTCTCAGTGGAATAAATCATCTTGTAAATGGAATCTGGAGGAGAGATTATGAAGACTACTATAAGAACTAAGAACGAAGAACTAAGAACGAAGAACTTTGGACGCTGACCGCTGACTGCTGACTGCTGACCGCTGACTGCTGACTGCTGACTTAACAAAAGCAACAATATCAAAATTAAGTTTTTAACGATTGATTCTAACGGATTCAATTCTATCAATTCTCCGAAGCAATGGCAGTTGCTGTCCCGACGGAAAATCGCGGCATAAGTCAAAAACAAGGTGAATAATATCAGTATTATAAGAGATGTCTTCCATACAAAACGATAATTTATCTTTAGAATTAAAAACAATCCAAGGATAAACTCGCCGATTATTATTATTCTCGAGACGAATGTCGTGAGGAGGAAACTAAATATGTTAAAACTATAGATATAGATTTCAAATTCATCAATGGAGATAAGTTTAAGAATGGCAGCGATGATGAACACACCGCCAACAACCTTTGAACTAAGAACTTTAAACATTAAACTATAAACTATGAACATTATATCGGTTTTCATTTTTTGGGACGCGATAAATCGTATCCAAAATTTTGGACGCGATAAATCGTGTCCTTACAACATTTACGCTGATAGCTAATAACTATTTCAATGACTCGTAAATCAACTTCTTGAGTCTCAATGTCTCTTCTATCAGATGTGCATCTTGTTTATCTCCTTTAGGAATTTCAAGTCCTAGGTTTTTCTTGTTTTGCAACTTGAATTTCATATCCTCCATATCGCCGCTCACCACTATACCTAATCTTCTGAAAGGCCAAGGGTTAGACATTCCGAATCTATAGTCGAAAGTCATATCGAGATTATGGCGTCCACCTACGACAGCCTGGTATTTATCGACAGTGATAAGTGTTGGATAAACGTCAATTTCATTCTTGAACGCCGCGATTTCAACATTAAGTTCATCTATCACGTTATGCTCTTTGTCTTTAAATCCGAGCAGTCTACCAAGTTTCTTATATGTCTTATTATCAAGGATTACCAAGTCTTTTCCATGTATTGCAGTAGCACCTCTCAAAGTAGATATCTTCAAGTCGTAGTTAGATTTGAGATATGTCTCTACCGCGAAGTGGAATTCCGCGTTTCCAGCGAAAGAGCTGAGCATAGGGACGAGAGTATCGAGTTCAGGAATCAAATCAATAATCTTATCTATATCAATGTCAAGTAGATGCAAGTCAAGGCCGAGATACAAGTGATTCTTTCGAGGCGACTTATACATCGCTGTGACTTCCATCGTAGCGGCATTGGATGTGAATCCCATTTCTTGCAACACCATCACGCCGTTCTTCACTGTGAGACCACCGCCAAGGTTCGACAGTTTCATCTCTCCCGCAATAGCTTCTTCAATCTTAGTATTCAACGTAATGTCAACGCCGAGAGGAACCATAAACGGATTGTCTTCCTCAACGATATTAGTATCTGCAACGACTTCATTTTCAGCGACTGCAGTAGTGTCACCCATTCCGCTGAAGAGTTCCATAATCTGATTCACGTCAGTGTAATGCGAAGTGAAATCGAGGTTGCCTTTCAAGAGAGCTTCTTTTCTTATAAACTCATCGACATTGGTAAACGAACCTTGTAATTCAAAATCGGAATTACCTAATACGATGCTGCTGTTATCTATCTCAATACCAATTGTATCATATTGGAAATCAATAGAAGGAATATATATAGGCATTGGAATGTCGCTCATTGAGAAGACTGCCTTATCCAATTGTATTCCAGCATGAGGATTCCATTTCAAAAGCAAATCTTCTTGGTCGTCGTCATAGTCGGCAGAGACATTGAATCCGAGTTTTTCTGTAGCGAAGCTCATCTCCTCGCCCATCACGAACGACAAGCTATCGCCTTTATATACTGCCACATACGAGGCATCGACGCCATTGTCTTTTGTGAGCATCGCGACATTTCCCTTAGGATTATTGGTAAAGACCGTCATGTCGTCCATCGTCGCATCTATTCTTGAGAAAGCGTAATCGGCATATACCGACATAGGAACATTTTCGTTCAAGATATCTGAGACTTGCGCCTTGATGTTATAGTCTTTAAGATTTGCCTTTATCATTTCCGACACCGTAGCATCGAGTTCTGTTCCTTTTATCTCAATAGCCATCAAGCTGTTAGCGACTTCTTTCGATGCTGTGTTAGGCAAAGTGAAGTTAACATCAAGACGGTCGGCATTGACATTGATAGTGTCGTAATAGACGACATTCATGTCGTCCCATTGCAAGCTGCCATTGACTTTAGCCTTAGCGAAGTCCATGTTAGTAAGCTGATAATTATTGACATTAGCTCTTGCATTCAGTTTCACCTTACCTTTAGCCTCGATACCTTCAGGCATGAACGACTTAAGTTCGTCGAGGTCGGCATTAGCTTTAAGGTTAAGGTTGCAATACATCTTATCCATCACATCTTTAATCGTTCCAGACAAAGAAAGTGATGAGTTAGACATATTAGCATTCAATGAGTTAACATAAACATCAGACTTATTGTTAAGGTCTAAATCAGCTTTTACGGAAGCATTAAGATTTGTTATAGGGTAAGGCAACATCGCAGGATAAGAGACATTACCTTTATTATATTCAATTTCAGCGTTTACGACAGGCATTGATGTTTCGTTATAAACACCTTTGACATCGGCAGCGAGTTGGAGTTCGCCTTTGACGTCTATGCCGTCGAGCAATTCTTCGCGCATCGAAGCAGGAATCATTTCGATGAGCTCTTCAATTATTAAGGTATTGGTTTTTAAGTTCATGTCGACATTGATATCATCTTCAGGCATTGAAACCTTACCAATCATATCAATGAAAATATTATTGAGAGCCAACTGAGAAGCACCGAGTTCCACGTCCATAGTGCTCAAGGTAGCGTTGAGAGGCATTATCGCTCTGACATCTGCCTTATTCACGAGTTGCTCATCATCCATAACAAAAGACAAGTCGTTGATTGTCAATTCAGCGTCACCTTTCACCACGTCATAATCATTGACATCGCCTTTGTATTTAAAGTTAAAAGAATTCAGTTCAGCGATTTGACCGTCGCTTTCGTAAATTAAAAAAGAAGAAGACGCGTCGATGTCGGCTCTGATATCATCGCCATTCATCGTTGCATCTCCTTCTAATTTTAAGTCGTTAAGTTTCACAGTCATCGACAATGAGTCGGTCATTTGTTGATATGCGATATCGCGAATTGACGCATTCACATTGCCAGCAATGTTTTCACCTTTCATCTTAGCTTTTGCCGACATATTCAACCCATTAATGTCGGCTATCATACCTTGAGTGAGGTCGGTGTAATTTACGAAGACGTCATTAACTTTCAAGCAAGTCAAATCGATTCCGCAAGTAACGCCCGAGTTTTCCTCCACTGTCACGGTATCAGCTTGTGAAGGAGGGAAAATATCGATGTTAGCATTTCCGAGGCTGTCGGTAAAAAGATTTACGTAACCGCCATTCAGTCTGCATTCGTCGATAATGATTTGATTTTCCTTAAGGAACTTTTTAATGTCCACTGAGACAACACATTCATGGATATAAGCGAGCGTGTCGGATGGATTCCCGTCCATCGGATTGACAAGCACGACATCATCGATTTCCAGTCCGACTTTAGGGAAGGACTTAAACACCGTGAGGTCGGCTCGCTTGATATCGAAGTCGCAGTTGATAAAATTAGGCGCTTGTTTTTTCACTATTGATGTTAAGCGTGCCGGAGTCACCACAATCCAGCAAGCAACTATCACAGCCATCAATACGATTCCCAACAAGGAACCCAAATTTATCAGTGTTATCTTCAGCGGTTTTTTCATTTTTTAAACTTTACAGACTTTAGTCATCAGACATTAGTCATTCGTCTTAATTAGCCCTAATCAAATCGTAAGTTGCTCTAAGACCCTCGTTGTTGTACTTGAACTTCATTGAATTAAGCTCTAAGATATTACAATACTGAGGCACAACGGCATCGTTGATTTCCATTTTGTAATACTTGAAGAATTTATCTTCTGCGCCTTCATCGAACTCCCAAGTAAACTTCGAGGCTTCTTCTTCTGTGACATCATCTCTGAGGTCCCATTCTTTTCCTGTGCCATCGCTGTAGTAGACTTCGAAATAGTTTCCATCGGAAGTCATCCATTTTCCCACAATTTGAGACTTGTCGATATTGGATTCGTTTCCTCCGCCAAGACCGTTACATGATGTCATGATGACGGTCAACAGCAACAATGCCACAAAACTTAACTTTTTCATATTATTGGTTTTTCAAGATTACTTAGCTGCAATCATTTCGATTTCAACGAGAACTTCTTTTGGAAGTGTTCTTACTGCGAAAGCTGCTCTTGCTGGAGGGTTTTGTGTAAAGCGTTTGCCATACACTTCGTTCATTGCTGCGAAGTTAGCCATGTCACTGAGTAAGCATGTTGATTTAACAACGTTGTCGAAAGTATAACCTGCTTCTGTCAAGATACCTTCGAGGTTTTTCATAACTTGTTCTGTTTGTTCATAGATGCCGCCTTCAACGATGTTGCCTGTTGCAGGATTGATTGGAATCTGACCTGAGATGAACAACATGCCATTAACTTCGATGGCTTGGCTGTAAGGACCGATTGCACCTGGTGCATTTTTTGTTGCGATTACTTTTTTCATTTTAGGTTTAATTTGATTTGTTAAACAATTATTTTTCTTCTATTTACAAATATCCAATTTATATCCGCAAATTTATAATAATTATTCAACAAAACAAACAATGAAACAAGTTAGTTTTTAACAGATAATTGTTAATAAACTAAGAACTAAGGACTAAGAACTATGAACTGACAGCTGACAGCTGATAGCTGATAGCTGATAGCTGACAGCTAATATCCAAATCAATTATCTCTATAGTCTTTTTTCTTTGTCAGTTTAAGGTCTTGAAGTGCGGCGGCCTTCACGTTGATTTGGAAGTTCCAGCTTTTGTATGTTCCGATAGGAATCCAGTTGAAGCGCATCTCCCAGCAATGCAGGTCGCGATATACAGTAAACGACGTGTATGACAGCTTCTTAAGTTCGAAGTCCCATCCTGTCTGTACCGAGACTTTCCATTTAGGCGTAAGGTTGACATTGCCATTCACGCCGAGCGTCTGAATGACTCTTCTGTTGTCTTGCATCAAATAATTTATGCTGGTAGGGTTATTCGACAAGGTAAGATTATAACTCAGCGACAACGACCACTGCGTTGACCAGTCGACATAATCTTCAGGATGCGAACGTATGTCGTGCATCTCCTGCTCCGACGCCAACGGCGACGACTCGAACTGTCGTGTGGCGGCGTTACGCGACCCCTTGCCTTTGTTCTTCTTGAAGGTGTCGTTATTCAGCGAATAACTCAGACTGAAGTTCCAAGCGACGCTACTTTTTCTAAACAGACGTTTGTTGACATCCCACTCAAATTGATTGAGTTGTCTAATGCCTGCTGAGTCAAGCACATACGGATCCCAGAGACTAGAATATCTCACGGAGAGGTTTTTGAACAAGGTCGTTCTTCCGCTGATGGACAGATATGAGAAGTTCAGCGAGTCTTTCGCGATATCGTAGCTTCCGCTGATGGTGAGGTCTTCTATGATTTTCACCTTTTTAACGCCGGTGATGGTATCTTTCTTTGAAGGCACCTTTATCTCTAAGTTATTGCCGAAGCTGTATGTGACACGACCCGCCTCGCCTGACGGCGGCGCGCCATAGACATTTCCTTGGAACATCGAATACAACTGCGCGACGCCATTAGCATCGTAGTATGTTCCATAATAATTCCAAAAATCTTTAGAGAAATCAGGGTTATACGAGAATCCTATCGAAGGAGTGAAGACATGACGTATCGCCCGAATCGGACCTTTCTTGAAATTGACTTGTCCGTACAGCTTCGTCGTCATCGTACTTGACACATCAAAACTGAACACGTTTCTGAACTGATTTATGGTATCTGTCTGAAGATAACCTCCTGCCGACAAGCTAGGGTCTTCAACCCATTGTTTCTCGAAATATCTGAAATACATCCTGTCGACCAAGTTAACAGACGTCGTCCATGTGACATATTTGAACAACTTCACAGGCATGCTGATAGGCACTCTATGTTGTATGCCGTTTTGCAAATTGTCGAGCCAACCCGGTTTAAAATACAGACTATCCGCCATGCTGACATAATTCTTCGCGTTGGCAGTATAGCTGAGATACAAGTCCTTATACCATCTCTTCTTTCCTGGCTTACCCACATTTTTGAAAGGATAGACACGATTCATAGTGAAAGTGAGTTCCGGCAATGTCACCGTCATGACGCTAGTGAGCGTGTTCTGACTATGGCTCGCATTGGCAGTGAAGTTGAACAATTTTCCTATGCTCGTCTGATAAGCGATACTCGACTGGAAGGTGTTGCTGAGATATTCGTTAGACGATATTGCGTTATATTTGTTATAGTTAGAACTCACGATATAGACGTCGGCGGAGAACGACGACCTTGGACGCGCTTTCGGGTCTTGCTTATGCACCCAGCGCACTTTGAAGTCGGTGCTTTCGTTATAGTCGGCAGAGCCTTTGGCACCGATTTTATTCACGGCGTAACTTCCTGAGAAAGAACCGTTGAAGGCATAACGTTTGTTATAACGCAATGTCGGTTTCACTGCCCAGCTGCCTCGAGTATAGATGTCGCCGACGAGTTGAAGGTCGAGGTGTTCGTTGATACCCCAGTAGAAACCACCGTTTTCGAGGTAGAATCCACGGTTTGCCGACTCGCCCCACGATGGCACGATAAGTCCGTTACGCTGCCCTTTCGCATTTGGGAATATGCCGAAAGGCACGCCGATGGGCAGCGGCGTCTCCTCCAGTTTGAAATACGCAGGACCCGTCACGATCTTGTCGTCCGGAATGACCTTAGCCTTGCCGAAATGAAACTCGAAATGAGGATGTTCCCTATTGCTGCATGTAGTATATGAACCTGATTTGATATGAATGGTATTATCGTCCATCTTCTTGATTCTAGAACCATGGATATATCCCATCGCGTCTTCTGTAAACACCTTGGTAATGACACCTTTCCTAGTATCGAAGTTGAACTTCATCGTCTCGGAATGATATGTCTGGTCGCCTTCGAGGAAGACTGGCGTGCCGTACAACTTGCCCGTCGAGTCAAGGAGACCTTTGGCGAAGACAGTGCGATTCTCAAAGTCGAACTCTATGAAAGCCGCCTCGATAGTGATGTCTTCATAAACGACCTTTGCATCGCCATAATAGTAAATCTTATTGTTTTTAAAATCCTGGATTGTGGAGTCGTTGCACGAACGCTCTATCTTATCGTCGATAAACGAGACCTGTTTCGGAGCAGGTTGTTCCTTTTGCACGACAGTATCGCCTTTTGCCAGCGAATCATTGATGATATTTTGAGAAGAAACAGTGTCAGTATTGACAATATCGGCAGTGTCGTTATCTTTCTTTAAAGAATCGTTAGGCGAAACTTTTACAGACTTTATAGTATCTTGATTTTCATTAACTTCACCAGCGACTTTCAAGGTTCTGCAACCCGACATCAGCAAGGCGAAGGAAAAGAAAAAAACAATAAAATATCTATATATTCCGCTCCTCAACAATTTATTTTTTATTTTTGTAAAAAATTATCTGCAAATATACGTTTCTTATGTTTAAGTTGCGAGCAAATAACGAAAAACTATTCATTTTATTTTTTCTTTTTCTGATTTTAAACATCGCTAACAGCAATGATGTTCAAGCCCAGAAAAAAGGAAAGATAAAGACCGTCGTCATCGATGCCGGTCACGGAGGCAAAGACCCCGGAGCGGTAGGCAAAAAGTCGATGGAGAAAAACATCACTTTAAGCGTCGCGAAGAAAACAGGAGACTATATCAAGCAGAACTGTCCCGACGTCAACGTCATATACACCCGCAGCGGCGACACCTTCGTCTCGCTCCTCAGGAGAGCGCAGATCGCTAACGAAAAACACGCCGACCTCTTCATCTCTATTCACTGCAACGCCAACGACTCCCCACAACCATGCGGCGTGGAGACTTTCGTCATGGGCGACCACAGAAACGCAGCCAACCTCGAAGTGGCTAAACTCGAAAACGCTTCCATCCTCTACGAAGATAACGCCGAAGAAAACTACGGCAACTTCAACCCTAACAGCCCTGAAGCTTACATCATGCTAAACTTCTTCCAAAGCGAATATAAAAACGCCTCGCTCGACTTCGCTGAACATATCCAAAATCAACTTGTTAAAAGAGTCGGAAGAAAAGACAGAGGCGTGCAACAAGCAGGTTTCCTAGTGCTTTACAAAACAGCAATGCCGTCAGTACTGGTGGAGATAGGTTTCATATCAAACCCTAGCGAAGAAAATTTCCTGTGCTCCGAAGACGGTCAGACTTACATCGCATCCGCCTTGTTCAGAGCATTCCGCGACTATAAAGACGCTTTTGAAAAAGAACATTCTGACTCAGACACTGACACTAAACTCATTGACTCATCGACTAATAGACTCATTGACTCATCGACTAATAGACCCATTGACTCTGACAAAGACAAGGTCATTTATAAAGTGCAGATTGAAAGTAGAAGCAGAAAAGTAGACGCGCCTGCTCAACATTATAAAGGCTTAAACAACGTCGACTATTACGAACATAACGGTCAATATAAATACACAGCCGGCAAGTTCTACACAAAAAGCGAAGCTGACGAATATTGCAAAAAAGTGAAGACATCGGGATATCCAAGCGCATTCGTCGTCAGTTTTAAAAATGGAAAAAGATTATAATTTTAAAAAGAAATAAAAATGAAAGACAGAACAAAATCCATCTTGATTGCTGTATCATTCATCGTGGCAATGGTTTTATTTGTATGGGGATTTAACTTCCTGAAAGGCAAATCAATCCTTAACAATCAGTTCAATTTTTACGCAGTATATAGCAACTCTAAAGGATTGCTCCCTGGCGACCTCGTCACCATCAACGGCATGCAAGTCGGAACAGTGAGTTCTTTGAAATTCCATCCTAAACAAGACGGTTCTATCGTAGTGGAATTCACCACCAACAACAAGCTGAACATCCCAGACAACAGCGTCGTGAAACTCTCTTCAAGCCTTATGGGTTCAGTAAGCCTCAACCTCATACTCGGCAATTCCGACGTCTTCGCTCAAAGCGGCGACACTCTCATGGCAGCCCTCGACAACGGCGCAATGGATATGGTAGCAGAGACAATAATGCCTCTTAAAGATAATCTTGAAACATTATTAGTGTCTCTTAACGACCTGACATCTAACCTCAACGACTTGTTAAACCAAGGTCTTAAGAACAGCATCAACGAGGGCGTCAGCAGTTTCGCTTCTTCAATGAATAACATCGAGACTATCTCATCAGACCTACAACAACTCGTCGACAGCAACGACGGCAAACTTACCATGGTCGTCAATAACTTAGAAACAATCACCGACAACTTCGCCGTCGTCAGCGACTCATTGAAGAATATAGATTACAACCACTTGGTATTGTCTTTAGAAAACTGTCTGGCAGAATTCAACACTCTCATGACCGGCATCAATGAAGGCGAAGGAAGCATCGGCCGCTTGGTAAAAGAAGACTCCTTATATTATAACGTAAACGAAGCCATCTTCACCCTTCAATCTATCTTGAAAGAAATACAAGAAGACCCTAAGAAGATTAAACTTAGCGTGTTTTAATGAACTAAGAACCAAGAACTAAGAACTATGAACTATGAACCATGAACTATGAACTATGAACTTTAAAAATGAAGCATTATATACTAATAATATTACTGCTATTAACTAGTGTCGTTTCGGCGCAGAAGAAGACGACGATTCATATTCTGAACGCCGACAAGGCTGATTATGACGAGCGTCTCGGAAAAGACGTGCAGCGTCTGATAGGCAATGTCGTGATGCGTCAGGACTCGACATATTTCTACAGCGACAGCGCATACTTCAACGAAAAGACAAAGTTCTTCGACGGTTTCGGCAACGTCCATATCATCGTCAACGACAGCGTCGACATATACAGCAGATTATTGAAATATAACGGCGAAACAAAATTCGCGGAACTGTTCCACGACGTGATATTAAAAGACGACTCAACAGTCCTGAAAACACAATACATGACTTACGACAGAGTCGCTCATCTCGCCACTTATCCTAACAAAGGAACGATAACTCGCGACGACAAGAAACTCGTGAGCAAGAAAGGATATTACCGCGATGACATCAAAGTGCTTTACTTCAGAAAAGACGTCGTAGGAACTATGCCCGACTATAAAATCGTCTCCGACACCTTGGTATACGACACAGAAAACGAAATGATGTATTTCTATGGTCCTACCAATATATATAACAAGGAAAACACCTTGATAGGCAACTACGGATGGTATAACACCATCACCGACTTCGTCTATCTCGACCGACGCGCCACCTTGAAAAACAAGGAACAGACGATGACCGCCGACACTATGTTCTACAACAAGAAGACGGAATACGCCAAAGCTCTCAGCGATGTCGTCATCGAAGACACCACCAACAAGGCAATACTCACAGGCGAATATGCCGAGATGTGGCGCAACATCGGCAAATGCATGATAACAGACAATCTGAGGGCGATATATCATAAAGAAACCGACACTCTGTTCGCCACCGCCGACACCATGTTCGTTTATTTCGACACGCTCAGCAACGACGTCAGACGCATCAAGGCGTTCTATAACGTGCGCTTCTTCAGAAACGACATCCAAGGCAAATGCGACTCAATGCAGTATGTCGTCACCGACTCCATGATTTATATGAGAGAAAAACCCGTCATCTGGGCCGACGGCTCACAAATGAGCGGCGACTCCATCAACATAAAGGTAAAAGGAAAAAGCTTCGAAAACCTGCTGATGTACCCTAACGCCTTCGTGATACAAGAAGACTCCATCAGCGGATTCAATCAGGTGAAAGGAAAGAAGATAACCACATTCTTCAAAAACAACGACATCGACCATATGTTCAACGAAGGCAATGCCGAGACGATATACTGGCTACGCGATGACGACGGAAGCCTGATAGGAATCAACTTCTCGCAATCGGCAGAGATGGATATCATAATAAGAAACCAACAGATATCCAATATCAAGTTCTACAAAAACATCAAAGAAACGCTATATCCTCTCGAACAAGTGAAAGAGAATATGGAATACCTCGACGGATTCCTGTGGCAAGAAGATATACGCCCAATAAGAAAAGAATTCAATTAATACACGTACGGACGCGATTCATCGCGTCCATTATTAATCGCGTACACCATAACAATCCTGTACGGACGCGATTCATCGCGTCCATACAAAATTTTCAATTTTCAGCTTTCAATTTTCAATTTTCAGATTTCACCTTCCTCAACGAGGCATATCCCAAACCCAAACCTGCGAGGAGCAACAATCCTGATCCAATTGGTGCAGGGTCTGCGTCGTAGTCTTTTAATGTGTTGTGACCTGGCAAGAGTGGCATAGTTCCGAAACTGCCATCACCTTCTCTGTATTCTGAATATTTGTTAGATGAGAAGAATGAGTCAGACTTACCTGATTGTCCGATTTGTGCGTTAAGATTCATTCCGAATCCGATTGCTAATGCGATTGTCAATATATACTTTTTCATAACTTCTTTGTTCCTTTGGTTATTAACTGCGTCTATTACCAGATTACGACTTTTTGTGTCTTTACTTCATTTGCATTCACAACACGAACTATGTAAGCCGCGTCGTTCAATGAACCAATGTTGACTCTATGATTGTCGTTAACGATTTCGTTGCTATATACGATACGTCCCATGACATCGATGATTTGAACACTGCCTTCTGCGTTTATGATAAGTTCTTCACCTGATCTGTAGACGAAGTTTTCGCTTTCCACTTGGCGGTTCATTCTGAGGATGAAACGATCTGGAGCATCATCTGTCATTGCTTGGAATGTGTAAGAATCTGCGAGGATGTCTGTTTCAATGCCAGTGAGGCGGTCTACCAATGTGACGTTTGCGAAGTCAGCATTAGTGAGAGCGTTGATGGTATAATATCCCATTTGCTTAGCGTTGAAATAGATGTTGATTTCTTCAACGTCTTCGCTGTAATTCAAGATACCGTAACGGCTTTCATTTTCTGTCACGTAGATTTCAGCGATGTTCTTGTTGAAGTTTTCAAGTTTGTTGAAACCATCTCTGCCATTATCTGCGAAGTTGATGATTACGTTATCCTGACCTGCTTTGCCTGAAGCGATGAGGTTGATATAGTTGTTATCTTTATTTCTGCCTCTTGTATTTGCTGTGTATGTCAATGATGGTGTGCCTTCTGCTTTTACGAAGAAACCGTCACCCACTTTAATTTCGCCTGTTGTTGCGTATGTGTAACCGCCCTCTGTTGTGACGACTGCGTAACCTTCAGCCAATCCAGAAGCAGCGATATTATTGTCATTCCATTTCATATTGAATGTGAATGGGTTTCCGAGCAGGAAGAAATTAGCGAAGTGGTCATCGACGGTGTATTCTAATTCGCTGTCGAATGAGAATGTTGTTTCGTTGTTAAGTTCGCCCACGAATTCAGCGACGCCGTTTTCAGCGTGGTAAGATGCCATATAACCGCGGCCTTGTTGGAATTTGGCCTCAAAATCACCCTGACCTTTATAGTTGACCCATTCTAAATCATCTTCAGTATCAATGTCGCCGACATATTTAAACAAGTCGTAACCGTCTTCTGTTTCGAATCCAGCTATTGCAGCGTCTTTCATTGGAGAAGAGATGAACTGCCAGCCGGTAGGATTGTATTCCGCTGTGTCTGTTGGGTTTTCTACATTCATACGGAAGGTAGCTATAACACCATCATTTGTTTGGAATACCTGTGCGCCGTCTTCAATGATGAAAGCGCTAGCAGCGTCGTTGACTATTCGACCTATTACTGTAATAGAACCTGACTCTATTGTTAATGAACGACCGCTGTTGACTTCAACAGATCTTATTATCACATCACTTGATACTGTTGCTTCTCCATCAATGATAACATCTATATTATTGCCAGATGGCACAACTCCTGTATCCCATCTTTCTGCATCATTCCAGTTGCCAACACCTGTGAATATTGGAGTTGGAACTGACTTGACATTGATGTTAACTGTGAATTCACTTTCAGCTGCTGCCACCAAGTAGTATTCCCCAGCTGGGTAAGAATTGCTAGAACCTGATTGTTCCCCACTACTTCCATCACTTAATCTTAAATTATCAACTTTAATATCATAAATATCACTCTCAGTCTTATGATGGAGAGCAATATAGTAGTTTCCATATTCAAGTCCTAAATCTGCAAACTTATCGCCCAAGGTCACAGTAGTGCTTGACCAACTACTACTCTGTGGATCTATAGTTTCAATAAGAGTAAACGTCTCTCCATCAGTTGAAACTTTAACCATCACATTATCCCATTTACCGCCATATTCACCTCCACAAAGCACATCAAATGACAATTTGGAATTTTCATTGATAACATACTTATTCTTAGTTATAATATAGTTATCTGCTTTTGTTGCTCCGTTATTACTATCGTATGAATACGATACCAAGGTATTAGAATCATCTTGTCCAGCTCCTTCTAAAATTCTCCACTGACTATAGTTGTTATCATACTCAACCATACGGAAATCTTCTAAATTGCCATCATTGAAATCATAGAAGAATGAAGGTGTTACTTTTCTATAAACATTTGAAGAAGATGGTCCGCTACCAGCTAAATCTGCTGCACTATAGATGGCATATCTGTTGTTTGTACCTGTTACAGTTACTTCAACAGATTCTTCGTTTTGCAACGTGAATACGTAAACAGCATCTGGAGCATTGCCTTCTGGTTCTTCTTTAGGAAGAATATAATCATCATGTAACTTTGTAAAGTCTGGTGTGTGAGTGTATGTGCCTCTGCTGAGATCTACTTCTTGTGCAAGTTCCCAGATGTCTGGCGTTTCAGGATCATAAATTGAGGCTGTCAAAGGAATATATTTAACACCTTCATTATATGTTATGACAAGATTTGCCGTTTTTTGTCCTGCCGTAAGATTACCATGACCTATTTCAAGTTCAATAGGATTGTCATTCAAATCATAATTTGCAGGAAGAGTAAAGAAAGAAGCATCAGCACCTTCTATAGCAATGCTTGATATGTCAGTGTTTTTCTTTATGATGGTAATATTCTTGCTGCCTTCTATTTTTTCTGACCATCCCTCACTTTTGAAGAAGAATCCTAATGATTCTGGAGTAGCAACTATACTTGCAGGAGAAATTTCATAATACAATTTTATTTGGTTGTTACGTTTTACTGGTTTAGTCCATACTCCGTTCAAACTTGATGCTGCATATTTGTCGTCACCATAGTAATATAATGATGAAAATGATAAGTCTTCAGTTTGATATACGTTAAAATTCAATTGCTCTGATTCTACACCTGTTTTATCTAAGACACTTATCAAAATGCTTTTACCAGGAATATATAAAAAACTCTTATCAAGATTTATCACACACTCACCTTCAACAAACGTGTATTCTCCATCAAACACTTTGTAAGAATCATTCATATTAACCCCATCATAAGACGAATTACCGCTATTTTCAACCTCGTAAAATCTCTTATCCGTAAATTGCATATATATTTCCAAGTTACGTGTAATTGTTCGAGATGCTGTTTGGAAGAATGCTATCTTGTTTATTTCGCATGCCACATCTATTCCTAATGCTTCACTCGTGTAAATTTGTTGAGAAAAAGAATATTTGCTATCTGAGTTTATAGGCAAATACCATCTATTATCATCTTCTGGAAGAATTTCATCACCTACCACCATGTTTGCAGAACCGTCAAATGTTGTAGCACAATCTTGGTTTGAGGCATCTGATATACCTATAGCATTAACTGCTTTTACATAATAACAATATTCTGTAGCTAATTCCAAACCTTCGTGTGTATATGTTGTTTCCGTTACACCTTCTGCAACCAACTCATCATTAGAATAATTGTAAATATTGTAACTTGTTGCATTGTCTGCAGCATCCCATGTCAATACTATAGAAGCCTCACTTATTGCTGCACTTGCAGACAAATTTGTTGGGGCACTTGGTGCAACTTCTGGTTCTGGTTCTGATTCGCCGAATGTGATATCAATTGTATTATTGACGCCATCAATAGTTCCTTCACCCAATACACTCATATTTCCTGGTTTGTATGGATTAGCTATTCCATACGGCATAGTATGCCTTATTGATCTGTCAGTATCAGTTGCATATCGGTAGAAATAAACCCGACTATCAGCCGTAACCATAGCACCTGTATTATCCAAAACACTTATCATTAAATTACCACCAGTATACTCAAATGGTGTAGGCAATACAATTTCAAGATATCCATCTTTTCCAGGAGTGGTTACTTCACCACTAAATACGATATGTTCATCTGTTTCGTTTTCCCAATCAGTGCCAGAGTACTTGGTCTTTGTTGTATTCTGCATATAAACAACAATATTACGTGTTACCTTGACATCATTTTGTTGTTTAAATGCAATCTTTGTAATTTCACCGCCATTAGGCGTTTTTATTTCTGCTGCGGTATAAATTTGCTGTGAGTATCCCCACTTACCATTAAATGGATCAAATGGCAACGTTGTTCCAAAATTAGTTGTAGGATATCCGATAGAGACCACGTTGTTACCATTGTTATCTCCACTGCCTGCGTCCTGTATTGTAGCACAAGTTTCTTCTGATTTTTCAGATTCTCCACCATCATTGATAGCGGTAACAGTGTAACAATATGTACCAGGATTCAAATTAGTAAATGTTTGCGTAGGATCCACAACATTTGCAACAATAGATTCTCCTTGATATACATTATAGTTTGTAGCTCCATCAACGGCATCCCATTTTAACAAGACAGAAGTACCATTGACGGTTGTTTGTAAGTTTACTGGAGCGGAAGGAGCAGCGCCACCTTCAAACGTAAGCTGGATATTAAATCTACCAGCAAATGCACTGAATGTTGTTTGGGAAGTTATATCTATATGTTGGTATGAATATTTAGTAAGGCATTTGCTATCATTATATACAAATGTGTAATACCAATTTTGGTCACCGCCATAAAATCCTGAATTATCTACAACTGTAACCAATAAATTTCTACCATCATGATGAAAATCGTCTATATCCAAAACGTTCCAACCATTACTTGTAGGGAATGCTCCTTCATATACCAAATCTGCTGATGTCATTGCATAATTAGTCGTGCTTGTAAAACTTTCTTCGTCTATATTCTTCAAATATACACTCCAAGTTCTGTTGTAATCAGCACCATTTGCTTTATTGAAAGCAAGTGAAGTTATAGTTCCTGCAGAACCAACTTCTGCAGCAGTGTAAATCTGTTGACTTGCACCATGACCATCATAGTTATCAGCAATAGAATAACCTGATTCAGTACCACTACCAATCGTCACCGGTGTTTGAGCATTAAGATTAGACAAGTTAAACCCACTCAAAATGCACATAAGAAGCGTTAAAAAGTACAATTTTCTCTTCATAAAATATTTCGCTTTGTTTTTCACCTTATATAAAAAATGCAACTTGCAAAAATAATAATTTTATTGATTGAAAAACAATGTGTTGAAAAAAATATTAATATTTATTAACAACCATTGGAAATGCTATGGTTTCCGAGAGTCACCGAGTCACCAAGACTATAAGTCTATGAGTCTATGAGTCTATAAGTCAGTGTCAGTGTTCAGAGTTCAGAGTTTAGAGTCAGTGTTCAGAGTTCAGAGTTGACTTTTTAACATTTTTTAACTTTTTTATTCGAAAAGGAAGTGTTAATTTTGCCGAGAACTAAAAATCGAATTTATGGAAAAAATAAAAAAAGACGATTTGGAGAATTACTCCAAACCAAACCCAGAAATCGTCAATGCTGAATCCGAATACAAAAAATGGGTCTCAGACATAAAACTTCGTGTTCGTCAAAGTCAGATTAAAGCAGCTGTTAAAGTCAATACGGAACTATTGAAATTTTATTGGTATCTAGGAAATGAAATTGTTGAAAAACAAAAGCATGCGCATTGGGGAGATGGCTTTCTAAAAAGACTAAGCAACGACCTAATGTTCGATTTCCCTGACATAAAAGGATTTGAACTACGAAATTTAAGAAGAATAAAACAGTGGTTTTTAACTTACAATCAACTAGATGCAATTCGGGCACAAGATGTGCCCGAATTGCAGAACATGTTCTTTTCAATTCCTTGGGGACATCATATCCTAATAATGCAACGCTGCAAAAACATTGACAAAGCCTTATTTTACATCCAACAAACTCTTGAAAACAATTGGAGTAGAAGTGTTTTAGATTGGCAAATAGATTCCAACTTGTATGAACGCAAAGGATCTAAAATATCAAATTTTTCCAAAACACTGCCAGATGTTCAAAGCGATCTGGCAAATCAAATCGTCAAAGACCCTTACAATTTTGACTTCCTTACCATTAGTGAAGATTACAAAGAAAAAGACTTACAACGTTGTTTGGAAGACAATATTTATCGCTTTCTGCTAGAACTAGGAAAAGGATTTTCTTTCGTGGGAAGGCAAGTCAAATTAGAAGTCGGAGATGATAATTTCTATTGTGATATGTTATTCTACCATATCCCATTGAAACGATATGTTGTAATAGAACTCAAGACTTGTAAATTTGAACCAGAATTCGTTAGCAAAATAAATTTCTATTGCAATGCCGTCAATCATTTGATTAAAGGACCTGACGACAACGACACCATAGGATTATTGATTTGCAAAGAAAGAAATGACATTGTCGCGGAGTGGACAATAGAGAATGCTCCAATCCCAATTGGAATTTCCAAATATGAACTGCAAAATTTTATAAAGGAACTCTGAACTTTGACTGTTGTCTTTTTTTTAAGTCACCGAGACGCCGAGTCACCAAGACGCCAAGACTATAAGTCTATGAGTCTATAAGTCAGTGTCAGTGTTCAGTGTCAGAGTCAGAGTCAGAGTCAGTGTTCAAAAAAAAGTCCGTTGTCTGTTGTCTGTTGTCTGTTGACTTTTATTATATTTGCCAAAATTAAAAAACCTCACATTTTGCAAGTATTAAAATCACAGATAAATCCTAACAGCAAGGAGTTTCAGGATAACAAGAAAGCCTACATGGACTTGATGGCTCGTTATCGTGAAGGCATGTCCGCGAGTATGCAAGGCGGCGGTGCTGCTGCCGTAGAGAAGCACAAGAAACGTAACAAACTTCTCGCTCGCGAGCGCATAGACCAGCTCATCGACAAGAACACTCCGTTCCTGGAGCTCTCGCCGATGGCTGCCTACGACACTTATAACAACGACTTCCCTTCCGCCGGCATCATCACCGGCATCGGAATCATACAAGGCAGAGAGGCGATGATTGTTGCCAACGACGCCACAGTGAAAGGCGGCACTTATATGCAATACACCGTGAAGAAACATCTTCGCGCTCAGGAGATCGCGATGGAGAACAAACTGCCATGCGTCTATATGGTCGACAGCGGCGGCGCGTTCCTTCCTGAACAAGACACGGTGTTTCCCGACAGAGACCACTTCGGACGTTTCTTCTACAACCAGGCTCGTATGTCGGCGATGGGCATCCCTCAGATTGCCATTGTGATGGGCATGTGTACCGCAGGCGGCGCTTACGTCCCAGCGATGAGCGACGAGACCATCATAGTGAGAAACCAAGGCACCATCTATCTGGCAGGACCTCCTTTGGTGAAAGCTGCAACAGGCGAAGTCGTCACTGCGGAAGAACTCGGTGGTGCAGACATGCACACTTCTGTCTCTGGCGTCGCCGACCATCTCGCAGAAAACGACAGCCACGCGATGCAGATTTGTCGTAACATCTTCAAGACCTTAGAAAAGAGAGAAAAACAACGCCTTGACATACTTCCTATCGAGGCTCCATTATACGACCCGGAAGAGTTGTACGGCATCGCTCCCGTCGACCTCCGTCAACTCGTCGACCCGAGAGAAGTCATCGCTCGCCTCGTCGACGGCAGCCGTTTTCAGGAGTTCAAGGCTCGCTACGCCACCACGATAGTATGCGGATTCGCTCATATCATGGGATTCCCTGTCGGCATTATCGCCAACTACGGAGTGTTGTTCTCCGAGTCTGCCCTCAAGGCTACACACTTCATAGAGTTATGCTGTCAAAGAAATATACCACTTGTATTCTTGCAGAACGTCACAGGATTCATGGTCGGCAAGCAATACGAATGCGGCGGCATCGCCAAAGACGGCGCCAAGATGGTACATGCGGTAAGTAACGCCAACGTGCCTAAGTTCACCGTCATCTTCGGTGGTTCGTTCGGTGCTGGCAACTACGGCATGGCAGGACGCGCCTATAGTCCAAGACTACTCTTCATGTGGCCTAACGCCAAGATTTCCGTCATGGGCGGCGAACAAGCTGCCGGCGTGCTCACCACGGTGAAAGCCGACCAATACAAGGCAAAAGGATTGGAAGTCTCACAAGAAGAACTCGCTAAGATAAAATCAGAGATACTCGCCAAATACGACTACGAAGGCTCGGCGTTCTACAGCACCGCTCGTCTCTGGGACGACGGCATCATAGACCCTGTCGACACCCGTAAGATATTAGCAATGGGAATCGCGTCATCGTTGAATCAGCCGTTCCCACCATTGCAGTTTGGCGTATTTAGAATGTAAAATATAGTCAACAGTCAACGGACTACAGACAACAGTCCGTGGGTATGCGGACTGCCAAATAAGGACAATGTCTGTTGACCGTTGTCTGTTGTCTGTTGACATAAAAAAGAAATGGATTTCACGACATTACAAATAGGAATAGAAAAAAATGTGGCTCGCATCGCCTTGAATCGTCCAGAGGTGCGTAACGCCATGAATGCTCTCATGATAAAAGAACTGACGGAAGCCGTCGACTGGCTCGATGCTCGCGACGACATCAGAGTCATTGAGATATGCGGCAACGGAAAGTCATTCTGTTCGGGAGCTGACATCAATTATATGAAAGACATCGCGTCGTTCGGTTACGAGCAGAACCTTGAAGACGCGAAACGACTTTCGAAGTTATTTCAAAAGATATATTTCTGCAACAAACCTGTCATCACTTTGGTGCAAGGAGCAGTGATAGGCGGAGCCAACGGCATCACTGCGGCGTCTGACGTGGTGCTCGCCGAGAAAGATACCGTCTTCGCTTTCAGCGAGGTAAAACTCGGTCTCACTCCAGCCACTATCTCGCCTTTCGTCATCGCGAGATGCGGCGAGATGCCAGCACGTGACCTGATGCTTTCGGGACGTAAATTCACAGCGCAAGAAGCGATAGACTACAAACTCGTCAATTACGTTGGAACCATAGACGAGTTAAACCAAAGACTAGATTTCTATATCGACAATTATTTGAAGGCTTCGCCAGATGCCATCAGAGACTGCAAGCATCTCATCAGAAATGTCGTTGGAAGAGCCAATCCTTACGACGGAATATTTGATGCTACCGCCATGATGATAGCGCAAGAAAGAATGTCGGACGACGCACAAGAGAGGATGAAGGAGTTTTTGGGCTGTTAGCTATTGGTTGTTGGCTATTGGCTATTGGGGATTGGCTATTGGTTGTTGGCTGTTGAACTATTTATAAACCAAAAATTATTAAACCATGAGAAATTTTAGAAATTACGACATCTGGAAAGATTCTATGCTTTTGGCAAAGAATATTTGTCATCACACAAAGAACTTTCCTCAATATAGTGCTATTGCAAATCAGATTCAACGTTCCGCTATATCAATACCATCGAATATAGCAGAAGGTTCATCTCGATCATCTTCAACAGAATTTGCTAGATATTTGGAAATAGCAATAGGTTCCGCATTTGAGTTGGAGACACAAATAGAATTATCATATTATTTCCAGTATTTAGATGAAGAAAATTATAAAAAGCTGATATCGGATGTGGTTAGTGTAGAGAAAAGGATATCATCCTTTATTTCAAAGATACGAACAAGATAACTTTTGTTCAACAGTCAAAAGCCAAAAGCCAATGGTTAAAAAAAGTTCTTCGTTCTTCGTTCTTCGTTCAAAGTTTTTTTTATCTTTGTGAACTATTATGCCTTCAAAGAAAATACATAAGATATTAGTAGCGAACAGAGGTGAAATTGCCGTTCGTATTATCAGCACATTAAAGAAGTTGAGCATTAGTTCTGTTGCCGTTTATGCTGATAATGACGTTGATTCTATGCATTGTCGTCTTGCTGACGAGGCTCGTCCTCTTGGCGGCGGCAGTTTGAAGGACACCTATCTTAACATTCAGAAGATTATAGACGTAGCTTTAGATGCCGGCGTGGATGCCATCCATCCTGGATATGGTTTTTTGTCGGAAGACGCCGACTTCGCCGAGGCATGTAGAGCGAATAATTTGATATTTATCGGTCCTGATGCCGAGTCGATGCGATTGATGGGCGACAAAATCAGGGCTCGTCAGTTTGCCATTGAGAACGACATCCCTGTCGTTTGGGGTTTGGTAGGCAGCGTTGAAGAAATAGAGGCGCAAGCCGCCGCCCTGCCGTATCCCGTATTGATAAAAGCCTCTGCGGGCGGCGGCGGCAAAGGAATGCACATAGTCGACGACGCCTCACAACTGCATCTCTCGCTAGAGCAAGCGTCACGCGAAGCAGAACGTTACTTCGGCAATGGACAGATTTTCATAGAACAATATATCAGAAATCCTCGTCACATCGAGGTGCAAATCCTCGCCGACCATCACGGTAATGTCATTCATCTCTACGAACGCGAATGCTCGGTGCAACGCAGATACCAAAAGATAATAGAAGAGTCACCATCGCCATCGTTGTCAGAAGAAAGACGTCAGGCGATATGCCAGACCGCCGTCGACATCTGCAAGAAGATGAATTACAACAACGCCGGCACGGTGGAGTTCATCGTCGATGAGAACCAGAACTTCTATTTCCTCGAGATGAACACCAGAATACAGGTGGAACATCCAGTCACGGAACAAAGAACCGGCATTGACATCGTGGAGGAACAGATTCGCATAGCACGCGGCAAGGTGATGGGTTACACTCAAGATTCTATCGTAGTAAACGGTCACGCCATAGAATGCAGAATATACGCCGAAGACCCAGAGAATAACTTCATGCCAGCGCCTGCGCGACTCACATTATACCACGAACCTAAGATGCGCGGCGTGAGAATCGACAGCAGCATCAACGGTCCAACCGTCATCTCTGACAGCTACGACCCGATGATAAGCAAACTCATCTGCCACGGCAAGACAAGAGAATCAGCTATCGAAATCACAAGAAACGCTCTGAAAGAGTATATCGTACAGACATATAAAACCAATATACCTTATCTTCAAAGCATTATTGCCAACGAAGATTTCATCAACAACAAAATCGACACTTCTTATTGCGAGAAGCATCAGCAGCAACTGATTGAATCAATGCATGTTATGCGCAACGAAATTAAGAAAGAAGATGTCGTCGCATTATTCCTTTTCTACGATTTCAATAAGTCATATCTTGAAAATAAAGACATTAACAATGTCTGGGAAAGAATAGGATATTGGCGTTACAATATGAATATCACTGTTAGCGTTGAGCAGTCAGCGGTCATCGGTCAGCAATCAGCAGTTTTCAATGTTAATATTGAGAAGATAAATCCTAAGTCGTTGAAATGCAATATCAATGGACAGGATTATGAAGTCTTGTTGACACAGAACGGCAGTGATATCAACAAAGTCATGATAAATGGAATGACGGAATCTATCTTCGTTTCGGAGACATCAGACAATAACTATTGCGTTCATCTCAGAGGCCTTGATTTCATCTGTCGCCGCAATGACGAGTTGAACGATTCAAGAGATTATTCTTGTAATGATGTGAAAAACAGCGATATGACATATTATTCACCTATGCCTGGAAAAGTCATCAAGGTAAATGTCAAAGAAGGCGATGAGGTGAAAGAAGGCGATGTGTTATGCGTGGTTGAGGCGATGAAAATGGAAAACAATATCAAGGCGATGACTTCAGCTAAAGTCGCTAAAGTCTTTGTCAACGAAGGTGATAAAGTAGATGTTAAAAATATTTTGATAGAATTATCGATATGAATTTTGATTTGACAAAAGAACAAATAGAGTTTCGTGAGAAGGTTCGCGATTTCGCTGAGCGTGAGGTGAAACCTGTTGCTTCTTACAATGACGAACATGAGATTTTTGATGTTGAGTTAACAAAAAAAATGGCCGACCTTGGTCTTTTGGGAATGTGTGTTCCAAAAGAATATGGCGGTCAGCAACTCGACACCTTATCATATATCATAGCTGTTGAAGAACTCGCAAGAATAGACGGCTCAACAGCAGCGACTATTGCGGCTGACAACTCATTAGGTATCAGTCCGATAAAAGAATACGGAACCAAAGAACAGAAAGAGAAATATTTGCCACGTCTTTGCAAGACACATCTTTGGGGCTTCGGCTTGACAGAAGAAAACGCAGGCTGCGACTCAAGAGGCACGCAGTCGACAGCACGTCTTGAAGGTGACGAATGTATTGTCAACGGTTCTAAGATTTTCATCACCAACAGCGCGACGCCAATGACATTGGGAAGCACCATACAAGTCATCACCGGCGAAAACAACGGCAAACCAGAATTCACTACATTCCTGATTGAGAACGACACTCCTGGTTTCACACAAGAGGCGATGGACCGTAAGATGATGTGGCGCGCTTCCAACACAGGTCGTCTCACATTCGACAAGGTTAGACTTCCAAAAGAAAATATGCTCGGCACGCCAGGTCAAGGTTCGCACATCATGCTTGCGACATTAGACGGCGGTCGTCTCTCCATCGCTGCCATGGGTCTGGGTTGCGCACAAGGTGCTTACGAAATGGCGTTGGAATATTCACAAAAAAGAGAACAATTCGGCAAACAGATATGTAAGTTCCAGGCAGTCAGCTTCAAACTTGCCGATATGGCGATGAAGATAGAAGCAGCACGCTGTCTCCTTTATAAAGCATGTAGAATAAAAGACGCAGGAATGCCTTACGGCAAAGAAGCCGCGATGGCGAAGTTATACTGCTCTGAAGTCGCCGCTGAAGTATGCGACAACGCAGTACAAGTGATGGGCGGTCACGGATTGTTAAAAGATTTTAACATGGAAAGATTTTACCGCGACCAAAGGATATTACAGATAGGCGAAGGAACATCAGAAATCTTACGTCTCGTAATCTCAAGATATATAGGTTGTTAATAATGATAATGAGTTTAATATAAATTAAAAAGTAGAGTTATGAATAAATTAGAACAAATGTTTGAAGTTTTGCGTAGCCGTCCAAAGAAACGTTTGGCAGCAGCTTACGCTAATGATGACCACACAATCTGCGCTGTCAGTGCAGCTATCGACAACGGTTTGATCGAAGGTATCTTATGCGGCGACAAAGACGTCATCGCAAAGGTTTGCGAAGCAGAAGGCATCGATATCAACAAATTCACTATCGTTCACGAACCAGACGAAGTAAAGGCAGCAACAAAAGCTTGCGATCTCATCAATGCAGGCGAAGCTGACATCATGATGAAAGGTCTTCTTTCAACAGACAAATACATGCGTGCTATCTTGAACAAAGAACGCGGTTTATGTCCTCCAAACGCAACATTGGCTCACGTATGTGCAATCGAAAATCCTAACTACCACAAATTATTGATTGCTAGCGACTGCGCTATCATCCCAGCTCCAGATTTCAAACAAAAACAAACATTGTTAAAATATTTAGTTGCAACAGCTAATGCTTTGGAAATCAAGAATCCTAAGTTGGCAGTCATCACAGCAACAGAACAAATGCTTGCAGGTATGCCAGCATGCGTTGACGCAGCACTCATCGCTAAGATGGCAGAACGCGGTCAAATCAAAGGTTGTGTCGTTGACGGTCCTATCTCATTAGACCTCGCTATCGACGCTGAAGCAGTAGCAATCAAAGGTTTCAAGAGCCCAGTCGCTGGCGACGCCGACTGTCTCCTCTTCCCATGCATCGAAGCAGCTAACGTATTCTACAAATGTAACAGCAAATTCAACCACGCTGAAGTAGCAGCTGTCGTTATGGGTGCTAAAGTTCCATGCGTATTGTCATCACGCGGCGACACTTCACAAACAAAATTGTATTCAATCGCATTAGCAGCATTATTAGCAAAATAAAATAATATAAACATAAAAAAATTAAGACTATGAGTTACAAATTATTAATTATAAACCCAGGTTCAACATCAACAAAGATCGCTGTCTTCCAAGACAAAGAATGTGTTTTCAAGACAAACATCAAACACTCAGCAGAAGACATCGCTTCATTTGAACACATCGCTGACCAATATCACTTCCGCAAAGACGTTATCCTCAGCACTTTGAAAGAAGCTGGCGTTGAACTCAACGACCTCGCAATGGTTGTCGGTCGCGGCGGTTTGTTAAAACCACTCACATCAGGTATTTACGAAGTCAATGAAGCAATGAAACGCGACTTGGTAAACAGCCCAGTTGGTGAACACGCTTGTAACCTCGGCGGTTTGATTGCTGACGATATCGCTAAGTCAGTTGGCGTTAAGGCTTATATCGCTGACCCAGTTATCGTTGACGAAATGGAAGACGTAGCACGTTTCTCAGGACACCCTGCATTCCCACGTATGTCAGTTTTCCACGCTTTGAACCAAAAGATGATTGCTCGTCAACATGCAGCAACAGTTGGCAAGAAATATGAAGAATTGAACCTCATCGGTATTCACCTCGGCGGTGGTATCTCAGTGGCAGCACATAAAAAAGGTCGCGTCGTTGACGTCAACAACGCATTGAACGGCGACGGTCCTTTCACACCAGAACGCTCAGGCGCATTGCCATCAGGTCCTCTCATGAACGCTTGCTTCAGCGGTAAATATACCAAGAAAGAAATCGACCTCATGCTTAAAGGTCAAGGCGGTTTCGTAGCTTACCTCGGCACTAACGACGCTATGGAAGTTGAAAACCAAGTCAAAGCTGGCAACAAAGAATGGGAACTCGTATATCGCGCAATGGCTTACCAAGTAGCTAAAGAAGTCGGTGGTCTCGCAGCATCAGCATTCAGCATGGACGTCGACGCTATCTTCGTAACAGGCGGTATGGCATACGACAAGAACTTCTGCAAGATCTTAGACAGCCACCTCGGCAAGATCGCTCCAGTATGCGTTTACCCAGGTGAAGACGAAATGATGGCTCTCACATTGAACGGTCTCATGGTTCTCAACGGCGAAACAGTAGCTAAGATTTATGAATAAAATTCTAGAATTCTAAAATTTTAGAACTCTAAAATTCTAAAAAAGCGAGCAGAAATTCTGCTCGCTTTTTTATGTTAAAATTTCAATTTATCTTTTCGTTATATTTTGCTATTTTTGTGAATTATACTAAATACTATGGCAAACGAATCCAACACCAATTGTTATCCTAAAATGGAAATACTTTCTGTTAAAAAACTTCCATTTGACAAATTTATAATTCCAACATATCAGCGTCCTTACAAATGGACAGCAAAAAATGTTAATCAATTGATTTCTGACATCATTGCATTTAGGAATAAAAAACGTTATCGTTTAGGAACATTGGTGCTAAACAACAATGAAATTGTTGATGGACAGCAACGTATTGTGACATTAGTTTTGCTGTTGTCAAAAACGATAGAGTCAATTAAAGATGAAAGGGTTAAAAGTACATATAAGAATATTTTAAAAAAGATATCTGATTTCGCCAAAGAAATCAAATTTACCAACAAATACTCCATTCATAATATCGTTGAAAACATTCACACCATTGAAAACCGCAAAATGGATTTCGATAACGATGTAGAATTATTAGATTTCATTTTAGATAAATGTGAATTTGTTGTAATTGAACTTAACGACATATCTGAAGCATTCCAATTCTTTGATTCACAAAATGCTCGTGGTAAAGATTTAGAACCGCATGACCTTTTGAAAGCATATCACCTAAGGGAAATTCCTACATTAAGTAGTTCCGATTCAAAAAACATCAGTGAATGGCAAAATCTGCCAACAGATAAACTTCAAGATATATTTCTAACTTTATTCCGCGCCAAATGTTGGTCAAAGGGCAAATCGGCAAAATTTTTTCAAAAAAACGATATAAATATTTTTAAAGGTGTATCCATAAATAACAACAAACGTTACCCTTATTACCAGATGGAGGTCATTGCTCACATCTTTTCTAATTTGTATAACAATGACCCAACACGAATTATTGACGGCAATCGTATTGAATATCCATTCAATCTGGACGATCAAATTATAAACGGAAGCAGATTCTTCGATATGATTTCACACTACACCAAACTATATCAAAGGATAAAGTCGGCTGATTTCGTAAACAGACTCCTCCCTGAAGGAAAAGCCAAAACCATTTTTGATACTATTAACAATTATGAAGGGAAAGACAGAATTGGTGATAAACATATTCGAGATATGTTTGACACACTTCTTCTATATTATATTGATAGATTTGGAGAAGAAGAACTTGATAAGATCATTCCTCAGTTTTTTATATGGGCATATCGAAAAAGACTTGAAAATAAAGCGATTCAACTTGCAACCATAGACAACTATGCTTGCGAATACGATAGTATGTTCAAACATGTCAATAACGCGCAGACACCTTACGATATAATAAATGTTCATATTGAAGGAGTTAGAAAAGTAGAATGTACTAAGTGCGAAAAAATAATAAAACAATTTGGCAATAAATATTACAGCAATGACAAATAATTTAAAATCACTTACAGTTAGAGAATTCTTATCCAACGACAATTATGTCATTCCTATATATCAACGAAACTATGATTGGGGTGAGAAAGAAGCGCTTCAACTTATTGAAGATATTGCTGACTACGCAAAAGACTATCCTGAAAAAAACTATTATATTGGATCTGCTGTTGTTTATTCAAAATCAGCAAACGGCAATGCATATTTTGAACTGATTGATGGTCAACAGAGACTTACAACACTGAGCATATTAACAACGCTAATATTTAATGAAAAAGAGTCTTTTGGCATATCGCCCGAAGACAATTGGTATAAACAACCAAATATCAGTTTTGATTATAGAACAGATTCTGATGACGCTTTGAAAATGATTCGTAATGACAAGAATTTCGACAAAAAGACGACATCCAATATTGTTGACGTTTATAAGATATTCAAAAAAAATTTAAAAATCATTTCTGGCAAACAGTTGGAATTAAAAGATTTTGCCGATTATTTATTTAATAAGGTTATCATCGTAAGAATTTCTGTTCCAGAGGACACAGATTTAAATCATTATTTTGAAATAATGAATACCAGAGGAGAACAGCTTGAAAAACACGAAGTATTAAAAGCAAAACTGATGAGTCACCTTGATGAGTCTGAGCATATTCTGTTTAATACGATATGGGAAGCTTGTTCTGATATGTTTTCGTATGTTCAAATGAATTTCACATTAGACAATCGTAATAAATTGTTTAATGAAGATAAAGATTGGAATACGCTATGTTACTATGATTTTGACAGCATAAACACCATTTTTAACGGAAAAGAAAGAGTATCAGATAACAACATAGAAAAAACCATCGCAGAACTTTTAGATGATGCAAAATCAAACAAAAAAACTGACCTTCCGAACAATGAAAATAAAAAAGAAGAGCAAGAGAGATTTGAATCAATAATAAACTTCCCTAACTTCCTTCTTCACGTACTTAAGATAATGTATAAGTTTTGGGATGGTTATGACGAAAAAATACATGAAGAAATAAAACTTGACGACAAACGACTTCTCCAGATATTTTACAATGTAATAGATTCTGAATCCGTAAAAAAAGACAGAAAATCTTTTATAAAGAAATTTATCGTTGAATTACTTAAAGTTAGATTATTGTTTGACCGTTATGTCATTAAGCGAGAATATACGAATAAAAGCGACAAAGAACGTTGGAGTTTAAAGGCACTTAAAAGATACGAAAAAAGCAAGGTAAACTATGTAAACACTTTTTCTGCTGACGATTCTGACGAAAGTGACGTACACAAAGACATACGTATGTTGGAGGCAATGTTCCATGTTTCTGCGCCTACACTAATCTACAAACATTGGTTGAATGCTGTGCTTTATTATGTTTACAATCAAGAAACAGTTAATCCTGAAAATATGAGAAACACTCTTTATCAATTGGCAACAACATATATGTCAGATATTTATCTTAACGAAGACACAATTGATTTTGAGACAATTATCTATAAAAACAATTTTGAATCTAAAAACGAGAAGTTATGTTGGGGGAATATCAACAAGGGATGCGATGTGGCAAACTTTATTTTTAATTTTTATGACTATATTGTCTGGAAAGAAAATCCTAATAATTATCCAAAATTCGAGTTCTCGTACCGTACTTCTGTAGAGCATTTCTACCCTCAGCATCCAATGAATGGGTATGATGAACTTGACGATGAGCACCTAAATAATTTTGGCAATTTGTGTTTAATTAGTCGAACCATGAACTCTAAATTCAGCAATAATATGCCTAAAGCCAAACTTGAGAACTTTGGAAATGTTGAGGAAATAAAGAATGGTTTAAGTATAAAATTGTTAGAAATGATGAATGTTATTCGTGATACTAACAAATGGGGAATAGATGAAATAGAAAAATTTGGAAACATCTGTAAAGAACTAATAACAAATGCCATATCGCCAAAACAAAAAAGTCCTCAAAATTGAGGACTTTTTTCTTTTCTTTACATTTTAAATACAATCGGTATTGTATAAGAACAGCGGACTGTTTCGCCTCTTTGTCTTGCAGGTATCCATTTCGGCATGCTCTGAATAACACGAATCGCTTCTTCGTCGCAACCAAAACCAATGCCACGCATTGCCTTTACGTTAGAAATAGATCCGTCACGCTCAACAACGAAAGTAACAAACACACGACCTTGTATTCCATTTTCAATAGCATACGTCGGATATACTATATTCTTGGCAATATATTCCATCATCTTGCCCGCACCACCTGGAAATACAGGCATCACTTCCACAACTTTCAAGACTTCCTCCTCAACGACTTCCTCCTCAACGACTTCTTCCTTAACCATTGTTTCAACGGTTTCCACTTCTGTCGTTTCTTGCTTAGGCATATCCAATGTTATCGTAACATCACTTCCTTTTTCCAAAGTAACGTCTTTAACACTTGGTTCACAAGCTTCCATTCTTGCTTCAAAACGATATGTCTTGACGAAAAGTCGACCTTCCCAACTGCCTTTTGCCTTGTATTCACCGTCTATATAAATGTCGCACTGCGGG
>JAZOSA010000105.1:0-1746 GCA_045656905.1 Bacteroidales bacterium | reverse complement strand
GAGGCGTGTGTTGCCGCTCATCATACGAGCGCCCATTGGATATGCCATGCCCCATTTTGCAGCAGCTTCAGCATCGACCTTTCTGATTTCTGGGTGATTAGCCAAACCGAGGTAGTTGTTCAAACTCCAGTTCAAGACGTCAACGCCGTTGAAACGCATATGAGGTCCCAACTCACCTTCTAATCTTGGGAAAACAAAATAACCGTGTGCACGGTCTCTGTATTGACCAATAGGACCGCCTGAGTCCTTCGCTATTCTTTCAAAAATTTCCATTTTTCTATTTAGTTTAATTAGATTTATTTTTCAGTCGTGCAAAAATAGTAAATATATTTACTTTACCAAATTGATTTAATAAAATATTTTATCATTTTTTCAAATGCTTTTAAAAATTGTTATATTTTTGCGACTCGAATTGACATCGGCACGACACTTTGTGGGCAATGACTGTTGTCCGTTGTCCGTTGACTGTTGTCTAAAAAACATAACTATGATAAACTTCAAAGACAAATACGCGCTTGTAACAGGAGCGAGTTCCGGGATAGGAGCCGCAATAGCGAAACAACTTTCAAAGGAAGGTTGCAACTTATTCATGACAGGACTTGACAAGCAACAATTAGAAGAAACCAAAAAATCATGTGAAGCATTTGGTGTTAAAGTATTCGCCAAGGAAAGCAATTTCGCTGAATATTCAAGCATAGACGATTTTGTTCAGTTCGTAAAATCGTATAACATCAATATCGACCTTTTTGTTTTAAACGCAGGCATCTCACAAAGAGCTAAGGCTTTCGAGACTGACTTCGAGACTGACCAGAAGATAATGCAAATCAATTACTGGAGTTCTGTTTATCTCATCAAACAGTTTAAAGATGAGATTGTAAATGCAAAACATACCAGTATTTCTGTAACTACTTCACTCGCTGGTTTGTTCGGTTTCCCTTTAAGAACATCATATTGCTCATCGAAACATGCTTTGTTCGGTTTCTTCGAAGCTATGGATTTGGAATACGACAACGTGAGCGTAACGTTCTTGATTCCAGGAAGAATCAACACTAATATCAGCAAGAGCGCGCTTATGGGCGACGGACAGCGTTACGACAAAATGGACCCAGGTCAAGCTAATGGACTCGATGTTGACAAAGCAGCGAAGATAGCCGTAAAGGCAATCAAGAAAAAGAAACACAGAAAACTTATTGGAAAATACGAATTATTGATGGCACATATTAATAGGTATTTCCCACGTCTGTATTACATACTTTCAAAACACATTTCACCAACTTAAAATTTTAAAACAATGAGAGAAAAAGTCATATGCGGAATTCAACAAGTCGGCGTCGGCGTTGAAGAATTATTAGAACCATGGAAATGGTATAACAAAGTGATGGGCTTCGAGATGAAGATTTTCGACGACGAAGGCGTTGCTGAGAGAATGCTTCCATACACAGGAGGCAAGCCACAACCACGACGCGCTGTCTTGGCATTCAACCCTCGCGGTGGCGGCGGATTCGAGGTGTGGCAGCCTAAAGGCAGAAAAGTAAAATATCCGGAACGCCCTCTCCTACTCGGCGACTACGGCATCGACATCTGCAAGATTAAAGCTAAAGAAGTGGAGAAAGCTTACGGCAACCTTATAAACAACGGAGCTTCAATGCTCAGCGAGGACTGCGCCTCTCCTTTCGGTTTCAAACATTTCTATTTCCAAGACCCTTGGAACAACATCTTTGAAGTAGAACAAAACGACTACGCATT
>JAZOSA010000104.1:0-3178 GCA_045656905.1 Bacteroidales bacterium | reverse complement strand
GACGGCGAAAAACTTTATATCCTCGACTGGGAATTTGCAGGTATGAACGACCCTTATTATGACATCGCTTGCTACGGCAACGCTGGTTTCGATAAGGCTTTAAGTTTGTTAGAAGCATATCTCGGACATAAACCAACAAGTGAAGAGTTGAGACGCCTCCACTTCCACAGAGCATTCCAATGCTTGCAATGGTATAACGTGGCAATGTTCAAGGAAATGATTGGTTTAAGCAAAGACCTCAACATGGACTTCACCGCAGTAGCACAGATGTTCTACGGTTTCGCAAAAGACTTAATCGACGCTTACGATACATTATAATTATGTAGGGACGTGGTTCGCCGCGTCCGAATATAAACAAAAAAATCCCGATTTAATGTCGGGATTTTTTTGTTTCGTGTCAATTCGTGGATGACTATTTTTATTACTATTCGTGTAAAATTCGTGTCAATTCGTGGACTAAAAATAAGTGTTAATTCATGGATTGAAATCAATACATCAAGTCTCCTAAACCGAATCCGTCATCAAATCCTAGTTCTGCACGCGCTTCTTCTGTCATCATCGATGGATTCCATGCTGGTTCAAATGTCAACTCAACCTTGCATTTCTTCACTCCCATCATAGTGCCGACTTTCTCCTTGACGTGCATAGGAAGCTGGTCTGCGACAGGACAATTAGGTGCGGTTACAGTCATCAAAATGTTTACATTGGCATCATCGTCAATGTTGATTTCATAAATCAATCCTAATTTGTATATGTCAACAGGAATTTCAGGATCGTAAATAGTTCCTAAAACCGCTATGATTCTTTCTTTTAATAATTCTTTTTCTTCAGCTGTCATTGGTTCTTTCTTTTTAAAAATATCCCACATTTTTTTAGTTTATAGTTGAGAGTTTAGAGTAGTTTAAAGTTTAAAGTGGGAAGATTGTTGTGTATCTATTATTGTTTATAAACTTTCTACTTATAACTTTCCACTTGCAACAACTCTACACTCTACACTTTACACTTTATTATTAAAAACTTCTGCGTATAACATCATCTGCTTCACCATACTCAATAATCCGTTGGAACGGGTAGGAGAGAGATGTTCCTTCAATCCTATCTCATCCAAGAAACTCATGTCTGCCTCAACGATGTCTTTAGGTGTTTGTCCTGATAAGACTTTGATTAACAAATTGATGATACCTTTAGTAATGACGGCGTCGCTGTCAGCGCTGAAATATACCTTGCCGTCTTTCATCTCGGCGTGTAACCAAACTCTTGACTGACATCCGTTGATGAGATAGTTGTCGTTACGATATTGTGCGTCAATGATTGGACAATCTTTACCCATTTCTATCAACATA
Organism: Bacteroidales bacterium; assembly: GCA_045656905.1. Lineage (GTDB taxonomy): Bacteria > Bacteroidota > Bacteroidia > Bacteroidales > F082 > Limimorpha. Next base: position 1,835 of record JAZOSA010000104.1, on the reverse strand, counting down.
GAATATCTGTCCATCCAATCGTCGAACATTGAAAATTCTTCTACTATAGAATCTTGTATCTCTTTAATAGTCATCTTGTTCCAATTTTATTTATCTTAACATATTAGCTGCTTTTTCTACAGCTTTAATGAAAATGTCGATTTCTTCTGTTGTATTGTATAATGCAAATGAAGCTCTTACGGTTCCCGGAATATTGAAGAATGTCATCACAGGTTCCGCACAATGATGTCCTGTTCTCAAAGCTACGCCCATCTTGTCAACCAAAGTTCCTAAATCGTAAGGGTGAATGTCGCCGATTAAGAATGAGACGAGTCCGCTTCTTTTTGGAGCTTGTCCGATGAATCTGATGCCTTCAATCTTTGAAAGTTGCTCTACGGCATAATTCAAAAGATGTTCCTCGTATTCCTCAACGGCTTTTCTGTCAAGACTTTGTATGAATTTTACTGCTGCTTCCAATCCAAGTGCTGCCCCGACATTAGGTGTGCCTGCTTCAAATTTGAAAGGCACTTTGTTGAATGTCGTCTTCTCAAAACTGACCTTGTCAACCATCTCGCCACCGTATTGATAAGGTGGCATCTTTTCCAGCCATTCCATCTTGCCATAAAGTCCGCCGATTCCCATTGGAGCATACATCTTATGTCCTGAAAATACGAAGAAGTCACAGTCAAGGTCTTGAACATCAATGATATGATGTGCCATAGATTGAGCTCCGTCGATGATGACAGGAATGTCATATTTATGTGCCATCGCAATCATCTCCTTGATAGGGTTGATGGTTGCTAATGTGTTGGAAACGTGAGCAATGCTGACAATCTTAGGCGATTGTTTCAATAATTCTTCGTAAGCGTTTAGGTCTAAAACGCCATTTTTATCCATCGGAATTACCAAAAGTTCGCCATGTTTTTCTTGTATCATCTGTTGCCATGGAACCATGTTGGAATGATGCTCCATTGCTGACACTAAAACCTTATCGCCTTCATTGACAAGAAGTTTGCCGAGACTTGTGGCAAGGAGGTTCAGCGATTCTGTCGTTCCTCTTGTAAAAATGATTTCGTTAGAGTCTTTTGCGTTTAAGAAAGACGCGACTGTCTTACGAGCGTTTTCGTATGCCTCTGTCGCTTCCTGACTTAAATAATGAACGCCGCGGTGTATGTTGCAGTTTTCATTGAGATAATATTCTCGTTCTCTTTCAATTACGCAAAGAGGCTTCTGTGTCGTGGCGGCGTTGTCGAAATATACCAATGGTTTTCCATAGACGGTTCTGTCTAAGATTGGAAATTGTCGGCGTATCTCGTTTATGTCAAAATTATTTGTCATATCTTACTTAAGTCAATTTTGAAATCGTATTCTTTAGGCGTATTGCATTGGAATACACAGTTTTCGCATGATGATAATTCTCCTTTCAAACGACGTTTTATCATATCGTCGATGCGTTCTCTAAGTGCTTCAATGCCAATGTTATTGCTTATCTCAGCAGCGAAGGCGTACATCAAAAGCATGCGAGCGTTTTCCTTGCTGATGCCTCTTTGTTGCATATAAAACATCGCCTCTTGGTCTAACTGTCCAATTGATGAGCCATGTGAACATTTTACGTCATCGGCATATATTTCAAGGAAAGGCAATGTGTTAATTTTAGCTTTATCTGTTAAAATTATGTTGCTATTATTTTGATATGCGTTGGTTTTCTGTGCGTTAGGCGCAACGTAAACGTGTCCGTTGAAAACAGCAGTAGCTTCGTTGTCGAGGATGCCTTTGAATTTCTCGTTGCTGTTACAGTTAGCTACGTTGTGATTTACCTTCACCTGATTGTCGACATGCTGTGTCTTGTCAACGAG
>JAZOSA010000103.1:0-22165 GCA_045656905.1 Bacteroidales bacterium | reverse complement strand
AAGAGGTAAGAACCCTATCATCAAGTTGCGTTCTTACGATAAACAATTGCTTGGTCAAGTTGCAGCTAAGATTCGTTCATTCCGTAAACCAGAACCTTACAAGGGTAAAGGTATCAAGTTTGTTGGCGAAGTCTTAAGACGCAAACAAGGTAAAGCAGCAGGTAAATAATGTTTGAAACGATAAAAAAACGCAATTAAGATGGTTAAAGTTAAAAAGATAAGAAGAAGATTGAATATCAAGAGACGCGTCAGAAAAATCGTCAACGGTACTGCTGAACGTCCAAGAATGTCTGTCTTCAGAAGCAACAAACAAATTTACGTTCAATTAATCGATGACCTTGCAGGCAAGACTTTACTTGCTGCAAGTTCACGCGAGAACGGAATTGAAGAAGAAAAAATTACAAAGATTGAAAAAGCAGCTAAAGTTGGTGCTTTGATCGCTGAAAAAGCAAAAGCAGCAGGTATTGAAACTGTAGTATTCGATCGTAATGGTTATTTGTATCATGGTAGAGTTAAATCTTTAGCAGATGGCGCTCGTAATGGTGGATTAAAATTCTAAAGCTATGTCAGAAGTCAACGTAAAAAGAGTAAAAACTTCGGAAATCGAGTTTAAAGAACGTTTGGTTAGCGTTCAACGCGTCACCAAAGTTACCAAAGGTGGACGTACATTTAGCTTCTCAGCTATCGTAGTCGTCGGCAACGAAAATGGCGTGGTAGGTTACGGACTTGGTAAAGCCAAGGAAGTTCAAGCCGCTGTAGCAAAAGGTATCGATGATGCAAAGAAAAATTTAATTAAAGTTCCAATTATCAACGGAACCCTTCCTCACGAACAATATGGTAAATACTGCGGTGCTTACGTTTACGTACAACCAGCTACTCCTGGTACTGGTGTTATCGCAGGTGGTGCTATGCGTGCAGTATTGGAAAGCGTAGGCGTTAAAAACGTCTTGGCTAAATCAAAAGGTTCTTCAAACCCTCACTCAGTAGTTAAAGCTACATTCGCAGCATTGAGCCAAATGCGCGACGCTCGTATGGTAGCTGAATTGAGAGGTGTTGATATGGATGTGGTGTTTAACGGATAATCTTAAAGCAATGAAAAAAGTTAGAATTACTCAGGTTAGAAGTGGCATCGGCAGACCACAAGATCAAAAAGATACATTAGTAGCTTTAGGTCTTAGAAAAATGAACCAATCAGTAGAGGTTGATATGGAAAATCCATGTCTCGCCGGTATGGTTGAAAAGGTAAAACACCTTCTCAAAGTTGAAGAAATTTAATTGTTGAACTAAGAAAATTAATAAATAGTATGGATCTTAGTAATCTTAAACCAGCCAAGGGCTCAGTAAAAGCTCGCAAGAGAATCGGTCGTGGACAAGGTTCTGGTAGAGGTGGTACATCAACACGTGGTCACAAAGGTGCTGGCTCACGTTCAGGTACTTCTCACAAAATCGGCTACGAAGGTGGTCAAATGCCATTGGCACGTCTTGTACCTAAATTCGGTTTCAAGAATATCAATCGTAAATTCTTCCGTCCAGTTAATGTTGAAATCCTCCAAGATTTCGCTGACTGCGGTATCATGAACATTACTCCTGAATTATTGATGGAAAATGGTTTCGTTGGTAAGAATGAACTCGTAAAGATTCTTGGTAACGGTGAATTAAAGGCACAAATGACTGTCAAAGCTCACGCTTTCTCAAAGAGCGCTGAAGCAGCTATTACAAATGCCGGTGGAACAATCGAGAAAATATAATAAATAAAAACTGAAGAGATATGAAGGAGTTATTAATAGTTATTTTAGTATGTGTAGTGATAGCCGGTATTCTATGGATGAATAAACGACTCAGAGAAAACATACGAAATATCTTTAAAATTGAAGAACTCCGTAAGCGTATCACCTACACGATATTAATTGTTTTAATTTATCGTTTCGGTTCTTACGTGGTTCTACCTGGAATCGATCCAAATCAGCTCGCTGAATTGCAAAACCAAAGCAGCAGCGGTCTTCTCGGTTTGTTGAACATGTTCTCAGGTGGTGCTTTCGCTAACGCTTCAGTATTCGCATTAGGTATTATGCCATATATCACAGCTTCTATTATAGTTCAGCTGTTGGGTATGGCAATACCTTATTTCCAACGTTTACAAAAAGAAGGTGAAAGCGGTCGTCGTAAAATCAACCAGATTACTCGCTACTTAACAGTTCTTATTGTTGCAGCTCAAGCTCCAGGTTACATTGCTAACTTGCGCGCTCAACTTCCAGCTGAAGCAATTTATCCATTCGTAGCAGGCGGCTCACCAACTTTGTTCTTCTGGATTTCATCAGTAATTATTCTTATAGCTGGCACATTATTCGTCATGTGGCTCGGTGAACGTATCACAGATAAAGGTCTTGGCAATGGTATCTCATTGATCATTATGATCGGTATCATCGCACGCTTGCCTTTCGCTTTGTTCGCTGAAGTAGCATCTCGTTTCACACAAGGTCACGGTGGCCCAATCTTCTTCTTGATTGAGATCGTTGTTCTTGTCCTTGTTATCATCATGACAATATTGTTAGTTCAAGGTACACGTAAAATACCTGTACAATATGCAAAACGTGTTGTTGGCAACAAACAATACGGTGGAGTACGTCAATATATTCCTTTGAAAGTTAATGCAGCAGGTGTTATGCCAATCATTTTTGCACAAGCAATTATGTTCGTACCTATCACAATTGCTGGTTTCACACAAAGTGAAGCAATGTCAGGCTTCATGTCAGCATTTACAAATATGAATGGATTCTGGTACAATGCAGTATTCTTCTTCTTAATCGTTGTTTTCACATACTTCTACACAGCTGTTACAATCAATCCAGCTCAAATGGCAGAAGATATCAAGAAAAATGGCGGTTTCATTCCAGGTGTTAAACCAGGTAAGAAGACTCAAGAATTCTTTGATGATGTTATCTCAAGAATTACATTCCCAGGTTCTTTATTCTTAGGCGTAGTTGCAATCATGCCTGCAATAGTTTCAATTCTCGGCGTTAATCAACAATTCGCACAATTCTACGGCGGAACATCATTGTTGATCCTCGTTGGTGTTGTATTAGATACATTACAACAAATAGAGAGTCATCTCTTAATGCGCCACTATGATGGTTTGACAAAATCAGGTCGCATTAAAGGTCGCTCAGGAAGAATATAAAGATTTCTAACAATGATTCATTATAGAACTGATAGTGAAATAGAATTGCTTAGAAAAGCTGCTTTGCTAGTTGGTAAAACATTAGGCGAAGTAGGAAAGCATATACGTCCGGGTATCCGTACTATAGAACTTGATAAAATCGCTGAGGAATTTATCAGAGATCATGGTGCAATACCTGCCTTCAAGGGCTATGAAGGATTTCCCGGAAGTTTATGCATTTCCGTTAATGATGCAGTCGTCCATGGCATACCTGGAAATTATGAACTCCGTGACGGAGATATAGTTTCTGTAGATTGTGGTACTATCTTAGATGGCTATGTCGGTGATTCTGCATATACTTTTACAGTAGGTGAAGTGCCTGAAGAGATAAAATTGTTCCTTCAAAGATCAAAAGAGTCTTTATATAAAGGTATTGAACAAGCTGTATCAGGAAATAGAATCGGTGATATAGGTTACGCTATTCAAAGTTATGTTGAACAATTCGGCTATGGAGTAGTGCGTGAATTGGTAGGTCACGGTGTTGGTCGTAAGATGCATGAAGACCCACAAGTTCCAAATTACGGCAAACGTGGTACAGGAACGAAGTTGTCGGAAGGCATTGTCATTGCGATTGAACCGATGATAACTTTTGGAAAAAGGGACATCATTCAAGAAAGAGATGGATGGACAATAAAGACAAAAGACAGAAAACCAGCGGCACACTTTGAACACGACGTCGCAGTACGTAACGGAAAGGCAGAGATATTGTCAAGTTTTGAATGGATTGAAGGAAATCAATAAATAAAAGAATATTATATGGCAAAACAATTGTCGATAGAACAAGACGGAACAGTAGTTGAATCATTGGGTAATGCAATGTTCAGAGTAGAATTAGAAAATGGTCTACAAATTATAGCACATATTTCGGGAAAGATGCGTATGCATTACATAAAAATTCTACCTGGAGACAGAGTAAGACTCGAAATGTCGCCTTATGATCTGACAAAAGGACGTATAACATTCAGATATAAATAATTTTTTTTTCTTAAAAAAAAGTCTTATCTTTGCACCCGCAAAAAAATAAAGATAAGTTAAATTGACTTTAAAGAAATAAAAGATAATAAAAATAATATGAAAGTCAGAGCATCAATCAAGAAAAGATCAGACGATTGCAAAATTGTGCGTCGTAAAGGTAAATTGTATGTAATTAACAAAAAGAACCCTAAAGAAAAACAACGTCAGGGTTAATAAAAACGTAAAAAAAGAAGAATTATGGCTAGAATTGCTGGTGTTGATATTCCTAACAACAAACAAGGTCAAATTTCATTGACTTATATTTATGGTATTGGTCGTTCACTTGCTAAAGAAATTCTTGCAAAAGCAGGTGTAGATCCAGAAAAGAAAGTACAAGACTGGAACGATGATGAACAAAATGAAATTCGTACAATCATCGGTGATCAATACAAAGTAGAAGGTGAACTTCGTAGTGAAATTCAAATCAATATCAAACGTTTAATGGATATTGGTTGCTACAGAGGAATCCGTCATCGTGCAGGATTACCATTACGTGGTCAAAGCACCAAAAACAATGCACGTACTCGTAAGGGACGTAAGAAAACTGTTGCTAATAAAAAGAAAGCCACTAAGTAATAAATAACTTATTGGTTGGATCATAAAAAAACCATTAAAAAATAAATTAAAAAAATGGCAAAAAACACAAAAGTCGTTAAGAAACGTGTTGTGAAGATTGAAGCTGTAGGTAAAGCATTCATTAAAGCTTCTTTCAATAACATCATCATTTCCTTGACAAACAATGAAGGACAAGTCATTTCTTGGGCATCAGCCGGAAAAATGGGCTTCAAAGGTTCAAAGAAGAACACACCATACGCAGCTCAAATGGCAGCCGAGGATTGCTCTAAAACAGCATATGACTTGGGATTACGTAAAGTTAAAGTATTTGTAAAAGGACCAGGTTCAGGACGTGAATCAGCTATTCGTTCAATCAATGCATCAGGTATTGAAGTAACAGAAATCGTTGACGTTACTCCATTGCCACACAATGGTTGCCGTCCTCCTAAACGTAGAAGAGTGTAATTTTTATTAAAATTTTAAAAATTAGTAGTTATGGCAAGATATACAGGTCCTAAAACAAAGATCGCTCGTAAGTTTGGTGAACCAATCTACGGTGCTGACAAAAATTACGAAAAAAGAAATTATCCTCCAGGACAACACGGTGCAGCAAAGAGAAGAAAAAAAGTCTCTGAATATGGTGTACAGTTGATGGAGAAACAAAAAGCAAAATACACATACGGTATTTTGGAACGCCAGTTCAGAAATTTGTTTGAAAAAGCAAATAGAAAAAAAGGTATCACTGGTGAAATATTACTTCAACTTATAGAATCACGTTTAGATAACTTAGTTTATCGTTTCGGTATCGCTCCAACACGTGCAGCAGCTCGTCAATTGGTTAGCCACCGTCATATTACAGTCAATGGTAGAGTTGTCAACATCCCTTCATACTTAGTAAGAGTTGGTGACATCATCGCAGTACGTGAAAAATCCAAGAGTTTGGAAGTCGTTACTAATTCAGTGGAAGGTCACACAAATCGCTATCCATGGTTAGAATGGGATTCAGATAAACTTTGCGGTAAATTTATGACATATCCAAACCGCGAGGATATTCCTGAAACCATCAATGAACAACTTATCGTTGAGTTGTATTCTAAATAATCGAATATAAACTGATATTATGGCAATTTTAGCATTTCAAAGACCTGATAAGGTTATCATGGTAGAATCGACAGACAAACATGGTGTCTTCGAATTTCGCCCACTTGAACCTGGTTTCGCAACAACTATTGGCAACGCACTCAGAAGAGTTCTCTTATCTTCATTAGAAGGCTTCGCTATCACTTCAATCAGAATTGAAGGCGTACAACATGAACTCGCACCTATCCATGGTGTTATTGAAGATGTTGCTGATATAGTACAACGTTTCAAACAAGTTCGTTTCAAACAACAAATACCAGGCGAAACATTTGAGAAAGTTAATGTAGTTATTGGCGGTCAAGAAGAATTCGTGGCTGGCGATATCAACAAATTCCTCTCAGTGTTCCAAGTGTTGAACCCAGAACTCGTCATCTGCCACATGGACCCTTCAGTAAAATTGTCATTAGAATTGACAATCAACAAAGGTAGAGGATATGTGAATGCTGACGAAAACAAAGTGTTGAATGCACCAATCGACACTATCGCCATAGATTCTATCCACACTCCAATTAGAAATGTCAGCTTTAAATATGAGAACTATCGTGTTGAACAAAAGACAGACTACGAAAAGCTTATATTTGACATTGAAACTGATGGATCAATAAATCCAAAAGACGCATTGGAAGAAGCAGCAAAAATACTTATCTATCACTTCATGCTCTTCTCAGATGAGAGAATAACAATGATGGATGAAAAGAAAGCAGCATCAGAAGACTTAGACGAAAATTCATTACATATTCGTCAACTTCTTAAGACTAAATTAGTCGAGATGGATCTTTCAGTCCGCGCATTGAACTGCTTGAAAGCAGCTGAAGTTGAAACAATAGGTGACTTGGTATCACTTGATAAGCATGACTTACTCAAATTCCGTAACTTCGGTAAGAAATCTCTTACAGAGTTAGAAGAATTAGTAAGAAGCAAAGGATTAGAATTTGGAATGAATATCAGCAAATATAAATTAGATAAGGAATAATAAAAGATGAGACACAATAAAAAATTTAATCACTTAGGAAGAAAAAGCGCTCACCGCAACGCTATGTTAGCAAATATGGCTTGCTCGCTTATTCTTAACAAACGCATTGTTACTACAGTAGCTAAAGCTAAAGCTTTACGTATCTACGTAGAACCAATGATCACTCGTTCCAAAGATGATTCAACAGTATCACGCCGTACAGTTTTCGCTATGCTTCAAAGCAAAGAAGCAGTTACAGAACTTTTCCGCGAAATTAGCCAAAAAGTTGCTGAACGTCCAGGTGGTTACACACGTATCATTAAATTAGGTACTCGTCTTGGTGACAGCGCTGAGATGTGTATGATGGAACTCGTTGACTACAATGAAATTTACACAGGCAACGACAAGAAAGCTGCTAAACCAGCTAAAGCAACTCGTAGAAGAAGCACAAAGAAAAAAGCAGAAACTACAGTTGAAACTCCAGTAGAAGAAAATACTGCAGAATAATATTTCAAAATAAAAGACCTGACATTTTGGTCGGGTCTTTTTTTTAAGAATTAATTTACAAACTCAAAAATAAATTTACTATGAGCAGAATAGCATACGTACACGCACGTCAGATTTTAGATTCACGCGGTAATCCAACAGTTGAAGTTGATGTAGTTCTCGAATGCGGTGTTAAAGGTCGCGCTTCAGTTCCATCAGGTGCTTCAACAGGTGTTAACGAAGCTCTCGAACTTCGTGACGGTGACAAAAATTGTTATTTAGGTAAAGGTGTTCTTAAAGCTGTTGCTAATGTTAACGGTCCTATCGCTGAAACTTTGATAGGCATGAACGCATTAGATCAAATCGCTATCGATGAAGCAATGATCGCTCTCGACGGAACAGAAACAAAATCTAACCTCGGTGCTAATGCAATACTCGGCGTATCTTTAGCAGTTGCTAAAGCTGCTGCTGAATACCTCGGTTTGCCTCTTTATAAATATATCGGCGGTGTTAATTCTTACACACTTCCAGTTCCTATGATGAACATCATCAATGGTGGTGCTCACTCAGATGCTCCTATCGCATTCCAAGAATTCATGATTCGCCCTGTAGGCGCAACATCATTCCAAGAAGGCATCCGCATGGGTACAGAAGTATTCCACAACCTTAAAAAAGTGCTCAAAGACCGCGGTCTCAGCACAGCTGTAGGTGATGAAGGTGGTTTCGCTCCAAATCTCGAAGGTACAGAAGACGCTCTTAACGTAATCCTCCAAGCTATCAAAGCAGCAGGTTACGAACCAGGTAAAGACGTTACAATCGCTCTCGACTGCGCTTCTTCAGAATTCTTCAAAGACGGTAAATATGACTACACTTGGAAACAAGCAGACGGTCCAGTTTACTCAAGCAAAGAACAAGCTGAATACCTCGCTAAACTCGTCGCTGAATATCCAATCGATTCAATCGAAGACGGTATGGCAGAAAACGACTGGGAAGGCTGGAAAATCCTCACAGATATGATCGGCGACCGTTGCCAATTAGTTGGTGATGACTTGTTCGTTACAAACGTTAAATATTTACAACGCGGTATCTCAGAAGGTTGCGCTAACTCAATCCTCGTTAAAGTTAACCAAATTGGTTCTCTTACAGAAACTCTCCGCGCTGTAGAATTAGCTCAACGTAATGGTTACACAGCAGTTATCAGCCACCGTTCAGGTGAAACTGAAGACGCTACAATCGCTGACATCGCTGTTGCAACAAACTCAGGTCAAATCAAGACTGGTTCTGCAAGCCGTTCAGACCGTATGGCTAAGTACAACCAAGTTCTCCGCATCGAAGAAGAACTTGGTAGCGTAGCTTACTATCCACGTAAAAAGTAATGCATAATTCATAATGCATAATTCATAATAAAGCCGCTCAGTAATGGGCGGTTTTTTTGTTTGAACTAAGAACTAAGAGCTAAGAACTAAGAACTAAGAACTAAGACTCTGATAGCTGATAGCTGATTGCTAATTTGGGCGTTCCGCTTCGCGTCGGGCTTTCCGCTATATCTTTTTCCGCTTCGCTCCAAAAGGATGCCGCTCCAATCCCTAACGCGGAGAGATGGAAGTGGCGCTTTTTTTACACTCGGATTTTTAGTGATGCACATAAGGCGGAATTTTTTTGTAAATATGTATGGACGCGATTCATCGCGTCCCTACAAATGGGAATCGCGTCCGTACACATTGGGAATTATGAATTATGAAATTTTTTAACGCTATTTAGCCGATTCGGTAGTCCCCGAAATTGAAAGCGGAAAGTTGAATATTGAAAGTTTGTAGGTTTGAGAATATCTTTGTGATTTTAATAAAAATTGTGATGTTTTGTTTTTTTTGAATTAAAAAAATACTAAATTAGCATCGCAATGTAAACCACGATGTCAAGCTTTATTTCAGATATAAGAGAAAGAAATTTATTAGTTAGTTTGTGTGCTAACTATTTGACATTTATGATTTTACCCCCCCCGTTGCAAATTTGTGAACATAGTTCACTGCCTATAAATAATCCTTTTGAATTTTATTTAAACCACATAGACAAGGTGCTGTTTGTGCCTTGCGATTTTGTATTGCCTAAACAAATATAATTATGAAAAAAGTTTTATCAGTATTGACGTTTATCCTCTTGGTTTTAACCTCACATCTTTGTGCTCAGAATATAATGACATTATCGTCGGGAGAAGGCAGACCGCAGGATGTTGTGGAGATAGAGTTGTCGATAACAAACACTGACGATTTCATCGCTTTTCAGACGGAGATACCTCTTGGTGAGAATCTCAGTTATGTAGATGGTTCTGCTGTTTTGCATAGAAGCGACGATCATGAACTGGTGGCGTCGGAGGTGAATGGAACATTGAAAATATATTCTTATTCGTTCTCGTCATCTTCGTATAGCGGCAACGAAGGAAAGATTGTTTCTTTCCAATTAAAGCTCGGCAATGAACCAGGCAATGTCACTCTGACCAATACCAAGGCGAAACTCGCTGATGCTGCTGGCAACGAACTGCCTCTCACTACAGCAGGCGGCGTGGTTAAAATCACAACGCCAAAGATTGAGATAACGACACCAAATATCAATTACGGACATATCCCGATTAGAAGTTCGTATAATAAAACGATAACTGTCAAGAATACTGGCAATGCGCCATTGACAATAAGCGGTCTTTTGTTTTCTGACGAGACCTTGTCGTGTCCTTCTTTCGCTGAAAAAGTCGTGTCGGCAGGAAGCAGCACTTCTTTTACAATCGTGTATTCTCCGATTTTGGCAGGTGCCGTAAATCATAGGATAACCGTAGTGTCTGATGCCGCAAGCGGAAATAAATATGTTGAAGTGGCGGCAGACCCATATTCCGTGAATGAATTGCATCTGGCAAAAATAAGCGCGTTCTGCGATAGTGTTGTCGACATAAGCGTAAAGGTGAACAATATGGACGCCATTACTGGATTTCAGTTCTGTATCAAAATGCCGACATCTTTGCAATATCAGGACAACAGTTTTGAACTTACATCGCGCAAAGATGACCATGTCGGTTTTGCAAATATGAGAAACGACACTCTTGTTGTTGGCGCGTATTCTCCTAGCAATTCGTTTTTTGCAGATAATGACGGAATTATCGCTAACTTCAAGGTGAAGGTCAAAGGTAGCAGCGGCACATATTATATGTATCCAAAGAAGACTATACTCACAGACTCAGAAGCGCAGAACGTGCTTTCAGGTGTCGTGAACGGTTATGTGACTGTAAAGTCCCCAAAAATCAATGTCGCGACAAATTATGAATTTAAGTCATCGTCGGTGACGGAGACTGCAAGTGAAACTATTGCGATAAAAAACACTGGCAGCGCACCGTTGCGTATAGACAGCGTGAAATTCACAAGTGATTATCTTTCATCGACAACGGCATTCCCATTGGTGATAAATAATTCCAAAACAGAGAATGTCAATATCAGCTGTAACAAAACTACGGAAGGCGACATAGAAGGCACTATGAGAATCTATAGCAATGACCCTACCAGCGGTTTGACCTTAGTCAAGATACTCGGTGACAGATATGAACCAAATGGACTTGTCATTGATTATGACGAGATTACTGATGTGAAATATCTTGATGTGTTGGTTGGACTTAATAATTATTCCGAAATAACGGCGATACAAGCGGATTTCTCTTATCCGGAAGAGTATTATATAGCGTCAAATAAAGATGTAACCTTGACAGAACGCTGTTCGGATTTTACAAAGACACTCGCCACTGTCGATGAAACTACTGCTAAGTTGTTGATATTCTCAATGAATAACGACATTATCAGCGGCAATGAAGGAACGATATGTAAAATAAGACTTACAAGAAAAGACGACGCTGAAAACCAAAACGCTACTGTGAGTCTGAAAAACATCATCCTCAGTGATGTCAAGGGAAATAACAAAAACAGCGAAGGTGACCAAAGCAAGTCGATTTATCTGATGACTAATCTTGCTCTTGATGTGAATTCTGAAGAAATGGGAACTGCAATAGGCGAGGGATTGTATCATAAAGGCGAGACTGTGACAGCGACTGCTGCTCCAAACTTCGGTTATAAATTTGTCAGTTGGACAGAAGACGGCAATGTGGTTTCAACGGAAAGTGAATATTCTTTCACAATTACAAACGACAGAAGTCTCGTTGCTAACTTTGAATTGTTAGATTACAATGTTAACGTAAGCGTTTCTCCAGAAAATGCAGGTACTGCAACAGGCGCAGGCAATTACACTCACGGCGATAATGTCACATTAAATGCAACACCAAACTCAGGTTATAAATTTGTCAACTGGACAGAAGACGGCAATGTGATTTCAACAGAAAGTGAATATTCTTTCACAATTACATCAGACAGAAATTTAGTCGCTAACTTTGAATTGTTAGATTACGATGTTAACGTAAGCGTTTCTCCAGAAAATGCAGGTACTGCAACAGGCGCAGACAATTACACTCACGGCGATAATGTTACAGTAAACGCAGCACCAAATTACGGTTATAAATTTGTGAGCTGGACAGAAGACGGCAATGTGGTTTCAGAAGAAAGTGAATATTCTTTCACAATTACATCAGACAGAGAATTAGTCGCTAACTTTGAATTATTGGATTATGATGTAACGGCAACTGCATCTCCAGAAAACGCAGGTATTGTAACAGGAGCAGGCAATTACAAACACGGCGATGAAGTGACAGTAAACGCAACACCAAATGTCGGTTACAAATTTGTAAGCTGGACAGAAAACGGCAATGTGGTTTCAGAAGAAAGTGAATATTCTTTCACAATTACATCAGACAGAGATTTAGTCGCTAACTTTGAATTATTGGATTATGACATTAACGTAACGGTTAATCCGATAAATTCCGGTGTCGTTACCGGCGAAGGCAATTATTATCACGGCGAAGAAGTTACACTTACCGCAGTCCCAAATGTAGGTTATAGATTTGTAAACTGGACAGAAAACGGAATTGTAGTTTCAGAAGAAACAACATATACATTCGTGATAACTCCTGACAGAAACCTCGTCGCTAATTTTGAATTGTTAGATTATGATGTTAACGTAAGCGTCTCTCCAGAAAACGCAGGTATTGTAACAGGCGCTGGCATTTACAAACACGGCGATAATGTTACATTAAACGCAACACCAAATGTCGGTTATAAATTCGTAAGCTGGACAGAAGACGGTAATGTGGTTTCAGAAGAAAGTGAATATTCTTTCACAATTGCATCAGACAGGAATCTCGTCGCTAATTTTGAATTACTTGATTACGATGTTAACGTAAGCGTTTCTCCAGAAAACGCAGGTACTACAACAGGCGCTGGCATTTACACTCACGGCGATAATGTTACAGTAAACGCAACGCCAAACTTCGGTTATAAATTCGTCAACTGGACAGAAGACGGCAATGTGGTTTCAGAAGAAAACGAATATTCTTTCACGATTACATCAGACAGAAATCTCGTCGCTAATTTTGAATTGTTAGATTATGATGTTAACGTAAGCGTTTCTCCAGAAAACACAGGTACTGCAACAGGCGCAGGCAATTACACTCACGGCGATAATGTTACAGTAAACGCAACGCCAAATTACGGTTATAAATTTGTAAGCTGGACAGAAGACGGCAATGTGGTCTCAGAAGAAAGTGAATATTCTTTCACAATTACGTCAGACAGAAATCTCGTCGCAAACTTCGAATTATTAACTTACGATGTTAACGTAAGCGTTTCTCCAGAAAATGCAGGTTCTGTAACAGGATCTGGCAATTACAAGCACGGCGATGAAGTGACAGTAAACGCTACGCCAAATGCTGGTTATAAATTCGTCAACTGGACAGAAGATGGCAATGTGATTTCAACAGAAAGTGAATATTCTTTCACAATTACATCAGACAGAAATCTCGTCGCGAACTTTGAATTGTTGACATACGACGTGACAATAACAATGGACATTGAAGGCGCAGGCGAGGGAACAGGCGCAGGCAATTACACTCACGGCGATGAGGTGACGGTGAGCGTGACGCCAAACCTTGGTTATAGATTCGTGAACTGGACTGAAAATGGAGAGGTGATTTCAACAGAAACTGAATATACATTCATAATTACAAGCAATAGAGATTTGGTGGCAAACTTCGAATTGATGG
Organism: Bacteroidales bacterium; assembly: GCA_045656905.1. Lineage (GTDB taxonomy): Bacteria > Bacteroidota > Bacteroidia > Bacteroidales > F082 > Limimorpha. Next base: position 8,620 of record JAZOSA010000103.1, on the reverse strand, counting down.
ATTATGATGTTACATTGTCTGTTAATCCTGAAGACGCCGGCGTGACAACAGGCGAAGGCACTTACACTCACGGCGAGGATGTCACAGTAAACGCAACGCCAAACTTCGGATATAAATTCGTCAACTGGACAGAAGACGGCAATGTGGTTTCAGAAGAAAGTGAATATTCTTTCACAATTGCATCAGACAGAAACCTCGTCGCGAACTTTGAATTATTGACTTACGAAATTGCTATTTCTCTCAATATTGAAAACGCGGGTGTTGTGATAGGCGCGGGCATTTACACTCACGGCGACAATGTGACATTAACTGCAACGCCAAACGAAAACTACAAATTCGTCAACTGGACAGAAGACGGCATATTGGTGTCAGAAGAGCAGACTTATGTCTTTGAAATTACTTCCGACAGAAACCTCGTCGCCAACTTCCTCTCTACAGAAAGCGTTGAGAAAATCTTTGATGAGACCTTCAGTGTTTGTCCAAATCCAGCAAATATGAATAATGAGATAAATCTCGGAAAGACATTCGATAGGGTAGAGGTGTATAATTCACTCGGTGTTAAAATTGCGGAATACACTAACGCTGATAGAATTGACGGAATTGAAACAGCAGGAATTTATGTCATTAAAGGATTTAATGATGGAAATGTTGTGTGCTGTAAATTAGGAATTAGGAATTAGGAGTGATTGGTAGAGACGCGTCAATGTAACGTGAAAAAATAAACACACATTGACACGTCTTGATGAAATGATTATTGATGTTTTTTTGAGACGTGTCAACGATGGTTTTTGTAAAACAATGATGTGTTTTTATGTAAAGATTACATCGTTGACGCGTCTCTACGGGGGAGGCAATGTAGAGTCTAAAAATTGAAAATTCAAAATAATAAATAAAACAAATAAATAAATTTAATAATTGACAAAAAAATCAAGTCATGAAAAAAAGAATCTTTACTTTGATGCTTGTCCTTTTCGCATCTGTGTGTGCATTTGCGCAGGACAGGAACAACGACGATGAGGTCGTGAAACTCGACCATTTCAGTCGTTTCACTGCAGTGGAAGGCGAGGTGATTGTCAAGTTTGCCGACAACAGCGCGTTCCAGCTGAAGTATGACAGACACAACAAACTGCAAGGCACAGGCATGTCTGCTGTTGACAAGACTTTCGACAAGTTTAATGTCGTGGAAGTGAAACAGCTCTGCCCAAACGATGAGAAGAAACGTTCTTTCTCTTCTTCAAAGAGTTACAACGGCGGCGATGTCGTGGAACGTGACCTCAGCCGTCTCTGCCTCGTGAGAATAGAACCTGATGCTAACAGAGCGCAAGACGCCGACTATAACATACAGGCTCTTACACAAGAACTTATTGAGACCTTCAACGAGATGGAAGAAGTTGAGTTCGCAGAACCTAACTACATTATGTATGCTTTAGGCGTAGAGACAACAGACTTAAGTCCACAGCCAGCAGCCAATAGCCAACAGCCAATAGCCAACAGCCAACAGTTCAATTATGAGGCTTATCAAAACGAGCCTTATTATGAGCAGCAGTGGGGTATAAAGGCGACTAAGCTTGATGAGTTCTGGGCAGCAGCAGAGAACAATGCCAATGGCGAGACTCCTAAGAAACGTCCTGTCATTGCTATTCTCGATACTGGCGTTGACATCACTCACCCTGACCTTGAGGCTAACATCTGGACTAACCCTAACGAAATTGCCAACGGCAGCGATGACGACAAGAACGGTTTTAAAGACGACTTGCACGGATGGGACTTCGTTAACAAGACCGGCGACGTACGCGACTATAACAGCCACGGAACACACTGCGCCGGTATTGCAGCAGCAGTAGGCGATAACGGCAAAGGCGTGACAGGTGCTAACCCTAACGCTTATATCATGCCAGTTACTGTTATGCAAAGCAACGGCACTGGTGCTATCTCAACTATTATTGAAGGTATAGGTTACGCAAAGAATAATGGAGCAGATGTCATTAGCATGTCTATCGGTACTTACGCCTATTCCATTGCTCTTGAACAGGCACTCGCTCAGGCTTACCAGAAATGCGTGCTCGTGGCAGCAGCCGGTAACGACGGTTTGAATATTGATAAAACAGCACCATGTGCTGATCCTTTCATTCCAGATATGCCTTGTTTCCCTGGCGCATTTACTTTTGTTCTTGGAGTACAGGCAACAGGAAATGTAGGTTTGGCTGACTTCTCAAACTACGACTGCGATGGTCCTTCTTATTCTGGATATAGCGAAGAACAATTATATAATTACGAATTACGTGCTCCGGGTACTAATATTATGAGTACAATTCCTAATGGAAAATACAAGAATTTACAAGGTACTTCAATGGCTTGTCCTTTGGTGGCTGGCGGCGTCTCTGCTCTCTTGTCTGCCAAAGATTATCCTTCACAGGAAATGCTCTGGGGCGACTTGATTAACTACTCTGGAAACCATGTTGACTTCTTGGCTTGTTATGAGGCTGGACCAGCACCTGCACAGTTGCAGATGGTGACATACCAGATTACTGATGATGAAGGCGACGGCGACGGACGCCCTGACGCTGGCGAAGTATTGTATTTCTATCCTACATTACGCACTACATGGGGCGCAGCGGACAGCATTACTTACTGGCTTGAATTTGCAGAATATGAAGACGACAGAACTATTGAATTTATTGAAAACGACAATATAGAATTCGGACATAATCTTTCTGCTTACGCCAAGAGCAAGGCTGTTAACCCTATTAAGATGAAGATAGCAGACAATGTTGTTGACGGACGTTATATCTGTTTGGTTCTTAAAGCTACATGCCCTAATGCAGAATCTGTTATGGAATATCCTTTTGAGATAAGAGTGGAAAACGGCGTTGAACTGAAAGGACTCCTCTCAGAAGATATGACTCTGCATCCTGATGTACATTATATAGTTACTGAAACATTTGGTATTACAGCAGGTACAACTCTTACCATCTTGCCTGGTACAGTGGTGAAGTTTAAGGATAATATAAAACTTGTTAACAATGGTAAGATTATTGCCAAAGGCGAACCTGGTAATATGATTACTTTTACTAAGACTGACTTAGGTTATGGAAGATATGAAATGAGTTTAAGACATTGTGATACCTTGTCTTATTGTATAATAGAATATGCAAAAAATATAACTACTCAAAATTCTGTAACTTACAGATATTGTTATTACTCAGACGATTATGAGTTTGAATATATGAAAGATATCTTGAACTCAGGTTCTGAACTTTATAATATAAACATCACTTCTACAAGAAAAGCTTTATTGGATAATTCTATTATCAGGTATAATAATAATTCAATAATTTCTTGTATGTCAAATGTAAATGTTACAAATGCCAATGTGATGTATAACGAGTCTCCTATAAGCATACCAAGTTTTAGCGTATCTTCCACTACCATTGATGGATTGGGAATGACTTATGGAAATATGCCTAACTCTACATTTGAGTCTGCCAATAATGTGATTGGAAATTATATTGTAAATAGTACAAAAGGAGCTTCGACTCATTCTGCTACTGACAGTCGTTCTTCTTATATTCTTTTGGGTAATGTCTTTAATAATTATCAGATGAATAGTAATAATAAGATAATATCATATAATGATATAAGTACAACAGGTTCTTCAATGATAGTATGTCCTATGGATGGAACTTATCTCGGTTCTTCAAAGGATGAAATAATAAGTTCTCATATCTATGACATTAACACTCCTGGTTCTTCTTCTCTTAATGATATTCTTGAAAGCACTGCTGCAAGACGTCCTTCTTCCAAGGCTCATGGCATCGTTTGGAAGGTTCTTGTAAATGGCAAGGATGCTCAGGATGAGTTTGATGAAGTGACACCTCTCGGCGTGGGTCGTCATAAGTTCGAGGTTTATTTCAACCGTGCTATGGATATTTCTAAACCTCCAATGGTGGCAATGGGCGTGCGTCCTCCTTACACTCAGAATGCTATCGCTACAGACGGCAGCTGGAGTGCAGACAGTACAATATACACTGTCTACTTAGACTTAGACGCTTCTTCAGTGACAGACGGTCTCAACCGTATCTATGTGGCTAACGCACAGGATAATGAGTTCTTTGAAATTCCTTTTGAAAACTTGCGTTTCAACGTACAGGTCTCTGCCGCTGGCTCAATGAGTGCTGGATTTGAAGCAACACCAGGCATCGGCAAGGTTGATTTAGTTTGGGAAAACGACTCAACTTATTTCAACGACCACCTCGGATGGAATATGTATCGTTACCAAAGAGATGAAAACGGCATCAGTTCTGACACCATACTCATCAACAAGGAAATGATAACAGATACAGTATACACCGATTTCGACGTTGTTCCGGGTGAACGTTATTACTATTATTACAAGACATTACGTACCAACCTCACAGAAAGCGACGCTTCGAATAATGTCTCCACAGTGCCTCTCACCGCACAGCCTGGCGACGCTAACGGAAGCCTTAAAGTTGACGTCATCGACATCGTCACTGTGGTGAGTTACATCACTGGCGACAACCCTCAGCCATTTATATTCGGTGCTGCCGACGTTAATGCCGACGGCGAGATTGACGTCATGGATATCGTCAGAATCGTCAATATAATTGTGTCAGGAAAGTCAGGTGCAGAGACTGTCTCTGAAGCAACAGCGAAGTATTTCGTTGAAGACGGAATACTCTATGTTGACACTCCAGTGGAACTAGGCGGCGTACAGGTGTACCTTAACAGCAGTAGCGACAATATTGAAACATTGGCTGCTATGGATAAGTTTGAACAGATAGGACAGTTCGTCGAAGACGGAAGATATCTCTTCATGGCATACAGTCTCAGTGGCGAGAAACTCGCTCCGGGCAAACACGCCATCTTGAGAATAGGCGTAGCCGATGTGGAAGAGATGATACTGGCTGATGCAAGAGGCAATGAAGTGATTGCAGTGGAAGAGACGATGAGCATAGGAGCAAACGAAATGTTCATCCTCAGCGAAGCTTATCCTAACCCATTCAACGGAATGCTTAACATCCCATACGTCATTGGCGCAGACAATGCAAATGTGATGCTGACAATAAACAACATCATGGGACAACAAGTGGCAAACATCGACCTCGGCACACAAAGCAGAGGAGAATACAAATACGAATGGCAACCAAAATCAGATATGCCATCCGGAATCTACATCATCAATATGTACGTAAATGGCAATATGATGCAAAGAAATAAGGTAGTTTATATGAAGTAAAGACAACGGACAACAGACAACGGACAACAGACTTTGTCCACATTAGAGCATACCCAAGGACTGTTGACTGTTGACCGCAGGTAACATATACTCAAGTAGAGCATACCCAAGTAGAGCATACTCAAGGACTGTTGACTGTTGACCGTTGTCTGTTGACCTTTAAAAAAATAAAATATCATGAAAAAAATATCAATATTATTAATAACACTCGGCTGTTTACTCGGATTAAACATGTCTTTGAGTGCTCAGAGTACTGGTACTGAGAATGGTCACGAATGGGTTGACCTTGGATTGCCTTCTGGATTGAAATGGGCTACATGTAATGTTGGAGCCAAGACACCGGAACAAAGCGGTAACTATTACGCATGGGGAGAGACAAAACCAAAAGAAGAATATAACCAATCAAATAGTTTGACATACGGAAAACAAATGGATGACATCTCTGGTAACGCACAATATGATGCTGCCACTGCCAACTGGGGCGGAGACTGGAGAATGCCTACTTATGCCGAAATGACTGAATTAAATAGCAAATGCACATGGGAGTGGACTAAGCAAAATGGCGTTAGAGGCTATAAGGTGACAGGTCCTAATGGCAACAGCATCTTCCTTCCTGCAGTAGGGTATTTTAATAGCGCTGCGTTTTATAGCGGAAGTTGTGGTTACAGTTACTATTTGAGTTCTACGCCGTTCATTTATAACAACGACGCATACAACCTCTCATTTGATAGTGGTAGTCTTAGCACGCTCAACTCCTATCGTAACAACGGCTGCTCTGTGCGCCCTGTCAGAAGCAGAGTTGGCATAGAAACACCATGTGTTACGGCATCTGTTGTAGAGTTTACAGATATTACAGCAAGAATAAAGACATACGCTACAGATGGCGGCGCAGAAATAACAGAACGTGGTTTTTACTGGGGTACTAATCCTAACCCATCAGAAACAGACAATAAATTTGTTCTGGAGAATACAGTAGGAAATAATACGAACACCTTGCTAAATTTAACGCCTAATACTACATATTATGTGAAAGCATACGCAACAAACAGCGAAGGTACTTCATATAGCGAGGTGGTTTCTTTTACAACATTAGATGAAATTGTCCATGATTATGTAGATTTAGGTCTGCCATCAGGATTGAAATGGGCTACATGTAATGTTGGAGCTAATTCTCCTGAAGAATACGGCAACTATTACGCATGGGGTGAGGTAGTGACAAAAACAGAATACGGTTCAAGTTCATCCAACTGTCCAACTTACGGACTTACTACATCACAGTTGCAAGCACAAGGCTATATAGACGGAGAAGGTAATCTTACGGCACAATATGACGCTGCTACTTTAAACTGGGGTGGAAATTGGAGGATGCCTACAAAAGCAGAGATGCAAGAACTGATAGACAACTGTACATGGGAATGGACGACACAGAATGGTGTTAAAGGTTATAAGGTTACATCAAAGCATAACAGTAATTACATCTTCCTTCCTGCTGCGGGTCACCGTGACGGGTTATCGCTCACCAACGCTGGTAGCGACGGTAGGTATTGTAGTTCTACGCATTTCGGAAGCAATAGCGGCCGCGCATACAACCTTTACTTCAATGGCGTCAGTCACGACATGTACAGCAACTCCTGTTACCAAGGTTGGAGTGTGCGCCCAGTTTTAGAATAAAAGCGTGTAGAGACGCGATTAATCGCGTCCTTACTTTATTTGATTCATTTAATTTATTTCCGTCGGGCATTTAAGATCCCGACGGAATTTTTTTGTAAATGTGTGTACGGACTTTGTAGAGATATCTTATTATTTTTTATTTTCATCTATTATGAATTTTCGTATTTTTTCTACGCTTGGTAATTGTAACTCATATTTCGCTATAAATACTTGTTTATTGATAAAAGGTGTCAGGTATTCAACCATTTCTTTACCATATTCTGTACATAAAAGCAATCCAATAGGAGGGTTGTCATCTTCTTGCATATAGTTTTTTCTATAATATTCTATATACATATTTATTTGAGCTATGTCAGAATAATCTAAGCGATGCGCTTTTAACTCAACAATACAATGACATTTTAAAATACGATGGTAAAAGACCAAGTCAACCTTATAATATCTGTCGTCAATCAATAATCTTTTTTGTTCTTCTTCCAAACAAAATCCCATTCCTAATTCTAATATGAAATTTTTTAAATTGGAAATGATTGCTGATTCTAAATCGTTTTCATCAATAACATCTTTGTGAGACAATCCTAAAAATTCAAAATAATAAGGACTCTTTATATCAAATTCTATTTGTTGCTGTTCGTTTCTTTTTTTAATGCTATTTGAAAGTAATTGTGGATTTTCGCTCCATCCGCTTCTGACAAAATAATTGGTGTCGATTTGTCTTTTCAATTCTCTTACGCTCCATGTCCCTCTTATGGATTCTGCTGCGTAAAATGTTCTTTGTAGATTATTATCCAAATGTAAAAGTTGAATTATATGAGTGTATGATAATCGTGTAAATAGCAGGTGAGGGTTTATATTTATTTCTCCATTTCCATAGCTGATTATAATGTCGTTGGAAGTTGTAGTTAATTGGTCAATCGCTGATTGGCTTTTTGTGATAGAGTCGGTCAATTCTAAGAAATATTCGTTTTTGTAACTATTGGATATATGATTTATAATTATGTCTTTAAGATTTGGATAGTATAGATAGAATAATCTGTAATTTTTAAGGCTGGACAAACCGAAACTTTTTTCTCCTAGTCGTTTTGATAATTTTTGCAGTAAATGCTCACCGTATTTTGCACGATCTTTACCATTCTGTTCGTATTCAACAATGTAAAAACCAGTTAACCAAGCTCTGCATGTTATTGCTTTATTTATTGCAACATAAATTTCTTGCTGTAAAATGTTGCTTGTCTGTTGAATGTGATTGACTAAAATGTCAAAATCAAATTGATTGTTGTTGACAACAATTGCTTTTTTCATAATAATTTTGATTTAAAGTTCTCGGCAAAATTAACATATCATTCCCGAATAAAAAAGTTAAAAAATGTTAAAAATCCGTAGAGACGCGTCAATGTAACCTACAAAATAAACACACATTGACACGTCTTGATGAAATGATGATTGATTTTTTTTTATGTATGTAAAATACATTGTTTTTTTGAGACGTGTCAACGATGGTTTTTGTAAAATAACGATGCGTTTTTATATGTAAATTACATCGTTGACGCGTCTCTACAGGGGGATGGCAATGTAGAGACGCGTCAATGTAACCTACAAAAAAATAAACACACATTGACACGTCTTGATGAAATGATGATTGATATTTTTTTTATATGTAAAATACATTGTTTTTTGAGACGTGTCAAC
>JAZOSA010000102.1:0-4313 GCA_045656905.1 Bacteroidales bacterium | reverse complement strand
ACGTATCCCTTTCAGATGGAAATCAGATGTCACTGTCAGAGTTCAAAAAGAGAATCTCTCGCAATGGCGCAGAGAGAATCTGCAGTTGACAGTTAACTTTCAGTTCTAAATTTTCCGTTTTCAGTTTTAAATTTTCCATTTTCCATTTTCACTTTTCCATTTTCACTTTTCAGTTTTAAGTTTTCCATTTCCAAAGACTGTTGTCCGTTGACATAAAAAAAACGTCGTCTATAAAGATATAAACGACGTCTTGGTGTCTTGGAGTCTTAGTGACTCGGTGTCTTAAAATCGTCGGAGTGGCCCGACTCGAACGGGCGACCGCTTGCACCCCATGCAAGAATGCTAGCCGACTGCACCACACCCCGAATTTAAGTTGAAAGTTGAAAATTAGCTGGTAGCTGTCAGCAGTCAGCAATCAGTAGAAAATTAATTTTCAATTTTCAATTTTCAATTTATCAATGTCCATAACTGCTGCCATCGAAGCAGTGCATGCAGATTTCGTCTTTTGAGACGCCGATAGCATCGCGGATGATGTCGATGGTGTTGAACTTCAATGAGTCGACACCGATGTGTTTTCTTAACATCTCAACGAGATTTGCATATTGTTTTGTTGTATGGTCGCTGTAATATTCTAAGTTTTTGTAAGCATCGCCTTCCAACTCTTTGATGCAACGGCGTGTAATCAACTCCATGTCTGTCTTTGAGTTAGAGAAGTTGAGGAAAGGACATCCGTATAACAATGGAGGACAGCTGATTCTGATGTGTACTTCCTTAGCACCGCATTCGTATAACATCTTGACGTTGTCGCGAAGCTGTGTTCCACGAACGATAGAGTCGTCGCAGAAAACGACTTTCTTGTCTTTTAACAATGAGGCGTTGGTGATGAGTTTCATCTTAGCGACGTGTTCTCTTTCTTCTTGTGTTACAGGCATAAAACTGCGTGACCATGTTGGAGTGTATTTAACAACACTTCTTACATAAGGAATCTGCTTTCCGTTAGAATAACCGATTGCCATACCGATACCTGAGTCTGGGATTGGAGCCACGTAATCGACATCAACGTCGTCGATTTTACCCATTGCGTAGCCGCCGTTATATCTCATGTTTTCAACGAAGATGTCGTCATAAGCAGCTGCTGGATAACCGTAATAAATCCACATGAAAGAACACATCTGGCATTTTTTATTAGGAGCGAGAAGCTGTGTATAACCTTCTGGAGTTACCTTTACGATTTCACCTGGACCAATCCATCTGTCTGTCTTGTAATCCATATTGACGTAGCTATGGCTTTCAGTAGCAAGCACATAACCGTCATCGTCTTTACCTATTGCGATAGGAGTACGTCCGAAGCGGTCGCGGGCAGCGATGATGCCTTCAGGAGTGAGAATCAACATTGAACAAGAGCCTTTTATTTTGTTGAAGACGTTTTGGATGCCGTCGACGAAGTCTTTGCCTTGAGTGATGAGAAGCGCGACCAATTCAGTAGGGTTGGTGTCGCCGCCGCTCAATTCAGCGAAATGCTGTTTGTTGTCGAGACATTCTTTTTCGAGTTCTTTCAAATTGTTGATTCTAGCTACGGTAACGATAGCGAATCGACCGAGGTGAGAATTAACAATAATAGGTTGTGCATCGGTATCGCTGATTACACCGATACCCATGTTGCCATGGAACTTTGCGAGGTCAGAATCGAATTTTGTTCTGAAATACGCACCTTCGATGTTGTGAATCGAACGATAGAATTTGTTGTTATCAACTGTTGCTAAACCTGCACGTTTTGTGCCGAGATGTGAATGATAGTCAGTACCATAAAAAAGATCTGAAATGCAAGTTCTTTTTGATACTACTCCGAAAAATCCGCCCATTATTGTTAATTTTTATTAAGATTTAATTTTAATGACAAAAATATATATTTTTTAAAAAAATCCACACAGAAATTTTATGTTTTTTGTCGTATATTTGCAAAACCAAGGTTAAATCGTAAATTATTTATAATCAATAAAATTTTCTATGAAGAAGTATTTTTTAAGCATTTTTATGTTTTTAGCTGTATTTTGTACACAGTTAAAAGCCGACGAAGGTATGTGGTTACCTTACAACTTAAGCAACCAAAGTCTTTATGAGATGCAACAACTCGGTTGTGAACTCACAGCAGAACAGATTTTCAACCTCAATCAGCCAAGCGTTAAAGACGCTATCGTTCAATTCGCAAACGGCTGTACAGGCGAACTCATCTCTCCTAACGGATTGCTCCTCACGAACCATCACTGCGGTCTTGGTTATGTTCAAGCACTCGCATCTGTAGAGCACGACTACCTCACAGACGGTTTTTGGGCTTTGGATTTGAAAGAAGAACTTTCTTGCGAAGGTCTTTATGTATCGTTCCTCGCTTACGTTGAAGACGTAACAGCAGCTGTTCTTAAAGGCGTAACAACAAAAGAAACACGCGAAGATATCATCGCTGAAAATATTACAAAATTAAAAGAAGAACGTAAAGGCGACCGCGACGTAAGAATCGAAATCGTTCCTTTCTATAATGGCAACCAATACATTATGTTTGAATATGATGTATATCGCGACGTCCGCCTCACAGCTTGTCCTCCATGGGGAATCGGTAAATACGGCGCTGACACCGACAACTGGACATGGCCTCGTCACAAAGGCGACTTCTGTATCTTCAGAGTATATACTTCTCCTGACGGCAAACCAGCAGCTTACAGTGAAGAAAACGTCCCAATGAAATCTAAACATTACTTACCTATTAATATTAAAGGCGTGGAACAAGGCGACTACGCAATGATTATGGGTTATCCTGGCAGCACCGACCGTTATTCAACAAGCCGCACTATCAGCAACATTATCAATGAAGAAGGTCCAGCTATCATCGACTGCCGCACAACAAAACTCAACGAATATCGCAAACACATGGACGCTGACCAAGAAGTGTTCATCAAATATGCTTCAAAACAAGCTAGCGTTTCTAACTACTGGAAATATTACATCGGTCAAGTGAAACAATTACAACGTAACCGCGTGTATGACAGACGTTACGCTCAAGAAGAAGAATTCAGAGCTTGGGTTAACGCTGACGAATATCGTAAAGCAGAATACGGCTCAATCTTCGAAGACGTTGACGCTAAATGGGACGTGATGGACGACATCAACAAACCAATGACTTATCTCCGCGAAGCTGGTTGGAATGGCGGCGAAGCTATCTCTTTCTCACGCAGATTCAAAGGCATCAACGATATGTTGAATAACAAAGCTTCTAAAGAAGAAATCGCAAGAGTTGCTGAAGCATTAAGCGTAACAGTTCAACCTTTCTTCAAAGATTACGACATGGCTTTGGATAAAGACGTGACTATCGCTTTGTTGAACCTCATCTACAAAGATATCGACAGATACGTTCCTTCAATGATTACTGAAATCGGCGACAAAAACAACGGTGACTTCACAGCATGGGTTAATGAAGCTTTTGAAAAATCAGTTTTCGTAAGCCAAGAAAAAGTTGAAAACTGGCTCGCTAAACCTAAGAAATTAGACAAAGACCCTATCTTCGCTTTGACAATGAATATCATCGATGTTTATAACAATGTCATCATTCCTATGTATTTAGAAGCTGCTAACTCAGGCGACGAAGCTGAACGTCTTTACATTAAAGGCTTGATGGAAATGCAGACAGAACGTAACTTCTACCCAGACGCTAACTTCACAATGCGACTCACTTACGGTAGCGTTGAACCTTACAAAGGCGCTGATGCTGTCAACTACAACTACGTCACAACAATGGACGGCGTGATGGCAAAATATAAACCAAACAACTGGGAATTCGACATTCCACAAGACGTTAGAGATTTATATGAAGCAAGAGACTACGGTCGTTATGCTGACGAAAACGGTCAATTAATCGTTAACTTCATCACAACAAACGACATCACTGGCGGTAACTCAGGAAGTCCTGTCATCAACGGTAAAGGCGAACTCATCGGTCTCGCTTTCGACGGAAACTGGGAAGCAATGAGCGGCGACCTCTCATTCGAACAAAAGGTACAACGCACAATCTGCATGGATGCTCGTTACCTCTTATGGTGCATCGAGAAAGTCGGTAAAGCTCATAATATTATCAATGAGTTGACTATTATTGAATAAGCCTTGAGCTATGGGCTGTGAGCCTTGAGCTTAGACTACGAAATAAAAAATCGTCTCTGAAATTTCAGAGACGATTTTTTTATCATTCAAGGACAAAGTCTGTTGACCGTTGTCCGTTGACTGTTGTCATATTATGCATTTTCCATAAGGAATCTTTAAACTTCCAT
>JAZOSA010000101.1:0-2269 GCA_045656905.1 Bacteroidales bacterium | reverse complement strand
GAAATCGTCAATCAACATGGATTGCCTAAGTTCACAGCCAAACAATTGACAGAATGGCTCTACAAAAAACACACTGGCAGCTTCGACGAAATGACAAACCTCTCTAAAGCAACACGTCAGCTTCTTTCCGAAAATTATACTACCGGCTACCGTAACTACGAAACCGTACAAGAATCGAAAGACGGAACTAAGAAATATCTCTTCCCTGGCGCAGATAACTTCATCGAATCTGCTTATATTCCTGATAAAGAACGTGCTACATTATGCGTCTCTTCTCAAGTGGGCTGCAAAATGAACTGCCTCTTCTGCCAGACAGGCAAACAGGGTTTCCAAGAGAATCTTCCTGCTAGCGACATCCTAAACCAAATACTTAACCTTCCTGAATACGAGAAACTTACAAACTACGTATTCATGGGAATGGGCGAGCCGATGAACAACTACGACAACCTCATGCGCACGCTCAACGTGATGACATCCGACTGGGGCCTCGCCATGAGTCCGACTCGCATCACAGTGTCGACAGTGGGCGTGATACCTTATATGAAACGTTTCCTCGACGAGTCGAAATGTAATCTCGCTGTCAGCCTCCACTCTCCTTTCCACGATGAAAGAATGAAAATCATGCCAGTGGAAAAAGCGTATCCAATTCGCGAAGTCATCCATGCTATCCGTCAACACGACTGGAGCGGACAACGCCGCGTCTTCTTCGAATATATCGTATTCAAAGGTCTCAACGACACTTCCGACCATATCAAAGAACTCGCTCGACAACTCGGCAGCTTGCGTTGTAAAGTCAACCTCATCCGTTTCCACAGCATCCCTGGCATCAACCTTCAAAGTCCGACGATGGACGATATGGAACGTTTCCGCGACAGACTCAACGACAAAGGCATCATCGCAACAATCAGAGCATCACGCGGTCAAGACATCGACGCCGCCTGCGGATTGCTTTCAACGAAGAATAAACAATTATAAAAAATTATGGACAAAGACTGTTGTCTGTTGTCCGTTGACTGTTGACAAATAATATGGCTGACAAAAATTTCGTGCGTTCGATGTTCAACAACATCGCTCCTACTTACGACAAACTGAATCATATTCTTTCTCTTAACATCGATAAGATTTGGAGGAAGAAAGCTGTCAAACGCATTTGCAAAAATCTCAGTAACTCAGAGGCTCATGTTCTCGATGTGGCTTGCGGCACTGCGGATTCTAGCATCGCTTTGGCAAAGGCCGGAATTCCTTTCGTGACGGGCGTCGACATTTCTGAAGGTATGATTAAAGTTGGTGAAGAGAAAATCAAATCTTTAAACATCAATAACATAAACCTTAAAGTGGAAGATTGCGAAAATCTCAGCTTCGAGGATAATAGTTTCGACTCTGCTTTTATAGCCTTCGGAATAAGAAATTTTGAAGACAAGAAAAAAGGATTGAATGAACTACGTCGCGTCTTGAAAAACAACGGACACCTTCTTATATTAGAACTTTCCGTCCCTCAAAACAAGATTTTGCTTTCATTATACAAGTTGTATTTCCTTCATATTCTTCCTTTTATCGGCAAGAAAATCTCTGGCGACAGCAAGGCTTACACTTATCTTCCTAACTCTGTGATGAACTTTCCAAAACCTAAAGAGTTTATGGCAATAATGGAAGGATGTGGATTCAAGAACGTAAAGCAAAAAGCATTGACATTCGGTCTTTGCAGAATTTACGAAGGATTCGTTTAATTCATAATGCATAATTCATAATTAATTAAAACAAAGACTGTTGTCTATTGACTAAAAAATTAAAATTATGTTAAAGAATATTAAGAAATGGTTTGAAATCGTCAGGGCAAAGACTTTGTTGGTCTCGATGGCGTCTGTGATTATGGCGATTGCGCTGGCATTTGAGAATGGCGGAAACAATTGGTTGCCAGCGATTTTATGTTTATTATTCGCCATGTTAGCGCAGGCGACATCTAATGTTGTAAACGATTACGCCGATTACAAAACTGGCTGCGACAACGAAAACAGCCTCGGTCCTGATAGAAAACTCGTCAGTGGCGAAGTAAATATCAAAACCATAAAAAGAGCCATAATATTATTAGTCTCAATCTGTTTCTTAGTCGGATTTAGCTTGATTTATTGGGGCGGCTGGATTTTATTGCCATTCGGTTTATTGATAATCGCCGTAGCTTTTTGTTATTCATTAGGACCTATTCCATTATCATACAACGCATTGGGCGATGTCGCTGTGATATTATTCTTCGGAATAGTTCCAATAACAT
>JAZOSA010000100.1:0-2862 GCA_045656905.1 Bacteroidales bacterium | reverse complement strand
ATGCCGACGTTATGAGCGCTCGTCAAACAGGTTTCGCTCTTTTGGCAACAGGCTCAGTACAAGAAATCATGGACCTCGCTCCAGTAGCGCACCTCGCTGCTATTGAAGGCCGCGTTCCTTTCATGCATTTCTTCGACGGTTTCCGTACTTCACACGAAATCCAGAAAGTTGAAGCAGCAGACCAGAACGAGATTACAAAGCTCATCAACTGGAAAGCTCTTAAAGAATACCGCGAACGTTCATTAAATCCTGAACATCCTGTAACACGCGGTACAGCACAAAACCCTGACATATATTTCCAAACACGCGAATTGCAAAACAAATACTACTATGCTCTTCCTGACATAGTAGCAAAATATATGAAAGAAATGAGCAAGATTACCGGACGTAAATATGCTCCTTTCACATACTATGGCGCACCAGATGCTACAAATATCATCATCGCTATGGGTTCTATCACCGACGTCATCAAGACTGTCGTTGACAAACTTAACGCAGAAGGCAAGAAAGTCGGTTTGGTCAGCGTACACCTCTATCGTCCTTTCAGCGTAAAATATCTCTTGGACGTTGTTCCTGACACAGTAAAACGTATCTGCGTTTTAGACAGAACAAAAGACACTGGTGCTAACGGTGAGCCTCTCTACTTAGACGTCGTTGAAGCTTATAACGATTTATTCAGACACCACAGCACACACTTGCCACATATCATCGGCGGTCGTTATGGATTGTCATCAAAAGACACAACACCAGCTCACATCTTGTCAGTATTCAAGAACTTAGAACGTCCAGAACCACGTAACAGATTCACCATCGGCATCAACGATGACGTCACATTCGGTTCTCTCCCAATGCTTCCTGAATTCTCAATCCTTCCAGAAGGAACATTCGAAGCTAAGTTCTACGGCCTCGGCGCTGACGGTACTGTAGGCGCTAACAAGAACTCCATCAAGATTATCGGTGACAACACAAATAAATATAGCCAAGCTTACTTCGACTATGACTCAAAGAAATCAGGCGGTTACACATGTTCACACCTCCGTTTCGGCGACAAACCAATCTTGGCTCCTTATCTCGTAGGTACTCCTGACTTCGTAGCAGTTCACGTACCTTCATATTTAAGCAAATATGACTGCTTACGCGGTTTGAAAGACAACGGAACATTCCTCTACAACTCACCATGGGACGTAGAAGAAACAAAGAATCACCTTCCAAACTTCGTCAAGAAATATTTGGCTGTACATAATATTAATATGTACATCATCGACGCTACTAAGATTGCTGGCGAAATAGGCTTAGGCAATCGTACAAATACAATCCTCCAATCAGCATTCTTCAAGATTTCAGGCGTTATCCCTTACGACCTCGCTGTTGAACAAATGAAGAAATTCATCGTGAAGTCATACGGCAAGAAAGGTGAAGACATCGTTAAGATGAACTTCGCAGCTGTTGACCGCGGCGGTGAAATAACAAAATTGGAAATCCCAGCAGAATGGGCAAAATTAAGCTGCAAGACTGACTTCGTATTGGAACCATTGAAAGGCGCACCTGAATTCATCAACAAGATTATGCGTCCAATGACAGCTCAGTTGGGCAACGACCTTCCAGTAAGCACATTCGAAGAAATCATCGACGGCACATTCCCAGCAGGTACAACAGCATACGAAAAACGTGGCGTTGCTACAGTCGTTCCAGAATGGAAATCAGAAAACTGTATCCAATGTAACCAATGTTCTTTGGTATGTCCTCACGCAGCTATCCGTCCAGTCGTAATGACAGACGAAGAATTAGCTAACGCTCCTGAATCAATGAAAGCCATCGACGTTAAGATGCCAAAAGAATTAGCTGGCATGCACTTCCGTATGCAAGTATCTGTAATGGACTGTACAGGTTGCGGCAACTGCGCCGACGTATGTCCTGCTAAGGAAAAAGCATTGGTAATGCAACCATTCGAAAGCCAACTCGGCGAAGCAGAAAACTGGGAATATGGCCAACATAAAGTGACATATAAAGACGAACTCATCGACAAATACGCTAATATCAAGAACAGCCAATTCGCTCAACCATTGTTCGAGTTCTCTGGCGCTTGTGCTGGTTGCGGTGAGACACCTTATATCAAGACTATCACACAACTCTTCGGTGAAAGAATGATCGTAGCTAACGCAACAGGTTGTTCTTCAATCTACGGCGGTTCAGCTCCTGCAACTCCTTATTGTAAAAACTACAGAAGCGGCAAGGGCGTGGCTTGGGCTAACAGCTTGTTCGAAGACAACGCTGAATTCGGTCTCGGTATGCAAACAGCTACAAACAAACTCCGCGACCGCGTTGAACGCATCATGAAAGAAGCTATCGAAGAATGCAGCTGCTGCTCAGCAGAATTGAAGGGTCTCTTCCAACAATGGATCGACAACCGCGAAAACGGTCAAGTGACTGAAAAACTCGCTCCACAAATCCTTGAAGTAGCTGGCAAATGCGACTGCAAATACTGCAAAGATATCGTTGAGTTGAAAGACCACTTGGTCAAGAAATCACAATGGATCATCGGCGGTGACGGCTGGGCTTACGACATCGGCTTCGGTGGATTAGACCACGTATTGGCATCTGGCGAAGACGTCAACGTTCTCGTCCTCGACACTGAAGTTTATTCTAACACTGGCGGTCAGTCATCAAAGGCTACTCCAACAAAGTCGGAGGCCAAGCGGTCTTAGGAAGACAAGAGAAGAACACAACTCCTTGGCTCACAGAACGACATGGCTACGATCCGACTTCCACGTATTGGCATCTGGCGAAGACGTCAACGTTCTCGTCCTCGACACTGAAGTTTATTCTAACACTGGCGGTCAGTCATCAAAGGCTACTCCAACA
>JAZOSA010000099.1:0-2474 GCA_045656905.1 Bacteroidales bacterium | reverse complement strand
TCCTCTTTGCTGTAAAAACTTATTTTTGATAAGCTTAGAAAGTTCGGAAAACAGATTGTCCTTATCGTACATTTTTTTACTATGCGGTCGCCTTTGGCGGTCGCGTTTTTTATTGGGAGTAAACAAATTTCTGACCAGCTGCCGCAAGCGGATATGTGTGCGCTCCTCGTGTTCTGCCCAACCACTCCAATCGGTTCGACCTTCGCCCGAATCGATACGCCCAGAACTCGGAGCGCAGTTCAAATCGCAGTTCGCCCTCACGTGCGGCGATTTGACCGCGTAGTTGGTGCATATTCCGCCTTTCTTCGTTTGAGGTGATGAGTTCACGGGCGGAGGGCGGTGGGGGGTGTCTTCGCACGTTATCCGCACAAAATGCGGGTTCCTAATCGGCTAAAGCGCTGAAAACAAGTCTTCTATCCTTTCCCGAAATCGGAAAAATTGTAAATCCTTACAATTTACAGGTTATTAGACACGTTTTCAGCGCTTTAGCCGATTGTCTTGCCCGTTTCGCCCATAACGCATCGCTTGCAGTGATGAGTTACGGGTCCCCGAAACGGGCGCTTTAGCGGAATGAAAGTCATGAGCAGTCTCCATCTACGCTTACGCCATTTGACTCCAGGGCGGAAGACCACGTTCGGGAGAAAAAAGTACTGCGCACACTTTCCTTATTTCCCTCAATGCTTGTCGTCTTCCTTCCCTTACGGCAAATTACTTCATCTACGCCTACGACTGCTCATCACTTTCCAGTTGCTTACGTGTCGCCATCTGCGTTCTGACACGATTTTGAGAGGGAAGTCACACGACTTATCCCTGAATAGCCACTGCGTTCGCTGTTCTGTGATAAGTCGTGTAGACTTAAGTACTATACTTTAATCTACTTATACTTTTGCACTCATATAACTGTAGTTCTGTTTCTTTATCAATATTTGTTTTATAGTTACACAATAAAGACAACAACATGGCAAAAGATGAAGTTATTATAATGTCACAAAAATATTCTCAAATGAAATTAATATGTGATTCGTTTTGCTTTATGGAAATATAGTTATACATTTGCACTGAAAAAACAGTCGCAATATACAACCGTTTTTTCAGTACACTTAATAAATATGCTATGATTATTGACAGAAAAGAATATTTGGATAAGTTGTATTCCAAACGATGGAACGGCAAGGTTAAGATAATTACTGGTATTAGACGTTGTGGAAAATCTTTCCTACTGTTTAAACTATTCAAGAACAGATTACTGGAAGAAGGTGTACAAGACTCTGATTTTGTAGAAATCGCTCTTGACAGAAAGTCTGACATGAAATACCGTAATCCAAATCTACTGTATGAATATATAGCAGATTGTACAAAAGATAAGAACAGAAAGTATTATGTGCTTATTGAT
This sequence comes from Bacteroidales bacterium, assembly GCA_045656905.1. GTDB lineage: Bacteria > Bacteroidota > Bacteroidia > Bacteroidales > F082 > Limimorpha. The sequence goes on along the minus strand of JAZOSA010000099.1, from coordinate 1,081 downwards.
GAGATTCAATTATCTTATAAAATAAAGAATGAAGATATTGACGAATCATTGATCCCTGAAGAAGATAGGGATATGATTTATACGACCTTCTATGACATCCTCAACGATTTGATATCACGTCCTAATTTAGACGTATATGTTACGGGGTCTAACTCGAAAATGCTTTCAAAGGATATTGTGACGAACTTCCGCGACAGGGGAACAGAACTAAAGGTTTACCCACTTTCCTTTCAAGAATATCTTTCTGCTGTTCAGTTGGAAAAAGCTGATGCTTTTGAAGAATATATGATGTATGGTGGAATGCCGCTTGCTGTGCTTGAAAATGACGAACAGGAAAAACGTAAGTATCTGCAAGGACTTTTTACTAATGTATACATAAAAGACATAGTAGAACGTTATAAATTGAAAGATGATCATATTCTAAGTGCATTGGTTGATGCTCTGTCTTCCTCAGTGGGTTCACTGACTAACCCAAATAAACTTGCAAATACAGCAAGTTCAGTAATGGGGCAAAAAACGTCCTACAACACAGTTAAAGGTTATTTAGATTATGTTGAGGATGCATATTTATTTCAAAGTGCAAAAAGATGGGATGTGAAAGGACGTAAGTATTTCGACACTTTGCAAAAATATTATGCAATGGATTTAGGACTGAGAAATGCACGTTTGAATTTCCGTCAACAAGAGCGTTCGCATCTTATGGAGAATATGATTTACAACGAACTTATTCGTCGTGGGTATTCTGTTGATGTTGGTGTAGTAGAAATTAATCGTATGATTGAAGGTAAACGCAAACAATCCCAATACGAAATAGATTTTGTTGTAAATATCGGGAACAATAAAGTGTATATTCAGTCTGCATTGAATGTTGATACACCAGAAAAGAAAACTCAGGAGACTTTCTCATTAAGAAATACTGGCGACTTCTTCCGTAAAATAGTTGTGTTAGATGGAAATCGTAAGTTATGGACGGATGAAGATGGCGTTATGTATGTTGGTGTCATTCCTTTCTTATTGGAAGATATTATAGTTGAGGTAGCAAAGTAACATTATAAATATTCTCAACTTTTTTATAATTTTA
>JAZOSA010000098.1:0-23099 GCA_045656905.1 Bacteroidales bacterium | reverse complement strand
GATGCGCCGCCGTTGAACACGCAGGAGAGGTATCCCGCCGCGCCGTCCTTGCCTGCTCCGCCGTTATAGCTCCATGTGTAGCCGTCGCTGTTGGCGTCCAATGATGTCCAGCCCTGCATGCCGTCGGCGAAGTCATGGATGAACTCGTCGTGGTGGAGTTTGTAGTTGACCCATTCAAGATGTTGTGTGCCGTCGTATTTGTAGAGGTCATAGTCGCCTTCGTCTGGTCTTACATAATTCAACATATCTGCATCGAGGAATGGAGATGCTATGAACTGCCATCCTTGTGAGTGGTGACTTCCGTCTGGACCCCATGATGCAGGATTGTTGATTTTCATATTGAATGTAGCGGCCACGTCAGCGGCGTTCTGGTACAGCTGGCCGCCGTCTTCAATGATGAAGGCTGAATGGAGTGTGTTTTCTATGCCTTCTATCACTTCAAGTACACCGCCATTTTCTACAGTGAGCGTACCAACGCTTTCGATGAATATTGAGTTGATATAAACTCCGTCATTAACATGAGCGTCGCCTCTGATGATGACATCGTCGGTTGCAACAGGCACGCTGTTGATGTTCCAGTTGTCAGGATCTTTCCAGTCGCCTACACCTGTAAAGATGATACCTTCGTTGATATCTTGTTTTGTGAGGTAGAATGTGAATTCTGTCTCAGCAGCAGGAACAGCATAGTATGTACCTTTAGGGAACAACATATTTTCCATTATTGCTGTCACTGTACCTGATGCTTTTATCGAACTCTTGTCTGCTACTGAAGTGGACCTGCTGTTGGTTGTTTTCAGAACTCCACTAATACAGATATTGTCTATTTTCACACCGTCACCGTCGTCTACGGTAGAGTCATCTTTATGCATAAATCCTATATGGACTTTTTTACCTTTGTACTCGCTCAGTGGTATTCTTTCTGATAGAATCCATTTGTCTTCCCCAAGAGGTGTTCCATTAAGAATATCTGCATATACTATCTGCTTCACACTCGTAAAATTCGTTCCGTCTTCAGAGATGACGACATCAAACACATCTTTCCAATAAGAGCCATCTGAATGTCTGTGATTAAATATTATTTCAGACTGCTCTGTTATTTCGTATTTTTCTGTTGTATATGCATAATTTTCAGGTGTTAATACTTTGCCGTCCTCATATTTTCTTGAACCAAGTATCCAGTCACCAAATCTACCAGGTCCATACCAACCACTATAATTATTATCATTACCATCCGTGACAAACCAGTTATAGTCATCCCCGTCTCTATTTACAAACGTCCAATCTGAAAGCGAACCAGTACAGTTTCCATCTAAGTAACAAGTATCCCATGTCTCTACAATAGGGCTATCGCCTATACCGTAATATGGGTTATCAACACTTGGACCGTCTTTATCAACGACGCTATCGTTTGTAAAGTCATCTTTATAGAACGCCATAAGTGCATTCTCACCATTAAATATTTTCGCTGTCACATAAGCGTCATTTGCCAAAGTAAATTTATAAACGGCATCCTTTCTTGTACCTACTCCGTACTTTTCTGCCTCTGGTGTTTCACTTGGCAAGATATAGTCATCGTGCAATGTTGTGATGTCTGGAGTATCTTCATACTCGTCATTTACCCATACCACTTCTCTTGACTTTTCAAAGATATCTGGTTCAACTGGGTCGTATGCTGTCGCAGTGACTTTCACTTCCTTAACGTTACCTTTCTTAGGTGTAACGCTTAATGTTCCTGATTTGAGACCGACAGCATTATTTTTATTGTAGCCCATTTCAAATTCCACATTTTCTGCTGGAAGAGTTAAAGAAGGTAAAGTAAAGAATGGATTATCAACCGCCACAGCATTTATTTCTGTATTATATCCATTTATTTGGACCGGCACTGTAACGTCATCTTTCTCACTCCAGTAATCACCAACTATAACTTCACCGAAATCGATTGGATCCGGTGTAACCGCCACATCAGGAGATGTTGTTGTGTATGCAATCTTGATAATGTTATTCTTATAAAGCGTAACAGCATCAGAAGAATAACCATGAGGAAGGTATGTATCATTTGCAGCACACAAAGACCTTATATTGTCTGTAGCATATACGTAAAATGCAGATTGAGTCCACTGTTCTCCGTTTTCACGAATTACTGATACCAATAAGTTATTGCCTGTATACTCAACCGACTTATCAAAATTGAGTGTCATCCATCCACCATCTGCAGGCATTGTGTATAGACCTTCAAATACCTTATTATCATCATTTAGAGCATACCAATAATTGTTTAAGAATACTGTTTCTTCTGTATTTTGTACGTAGACTTTAATTATGTCAGTCTTACCACTATGTGTATTTCCATATACTTTGAAAGAAATAGAGGTAATCTTCACATCTGATGCCGAAGCGAAATCCAATTCTTCTCTTGTATAAATCTGTTGTGAAGCAGAATATTTGTGTGCGTGAGATACAGGAAGAACTGGTCCTAAGTAATCAACGTAAGTCTCTGGATTTTCGCCTATTTCTTTTTCCAATGTATATTCATCACCTGGCAGCCACATTTCAACTATGACTTCAGTTTCATTGCCGTGAGTTATTTCTATACCAAATATAGATCTGTTGTTATATCCAGATTTAGATGCATATATATCATAGGAACCCATTGGGATATCGCCACCGAACTTACCATCGGCGCCGGTGTTATAAGGATATTCGTAAGTAACACCTTGGCAGTCTGTGCCTCTTACTGTGACAGACACGCCTGAGAGAGGATTACCTGCTTCGTCGACAACGATACCTGCCATAGTACCGGTACCAGTCTTTTTCACTGTAACAGAAGCTTGGTCTTTATCAGTTTCGCCGCTGTCATATACAGCAGTCAAGCAGATTGTATTGTCGCAGCCTCTTGTTGGGAGACCGCCTACTATGGTGTATGTTGTTACGTCTGAAGAAATCAATGTAGTGTTGATTTGTTCATATACATAAGAAGAGTTTCCTGCATGCCAGTATTTTTCATAGAGGTTGTAACCTTGTAATGTAGCTGAAGTAAGCTGATTCCAAGACAATATTACATCTTCACCTACGACATAAGAATCCTTATCAGAAGTTAAAGTCAAATTCTCTGGAGTATCAGGATCTGGTGTTGGATCTGGTGTTGGATCTGGATCTGGAGTTGTGCCTGCATCACCGAAAGTGAGGACGATAGAGTTGTTCACGCTTGGCATCTCTCTATTATCTCCACTATAACCATTCATACTTCCAGGAGTATAAGTGTTATAGTCATTATATGCAACTATTGATCTAGCATCTGCTTCATATGCATAAAATCTAGCATTTGTAGCGGTAGCAACTCCAGTGTAATCATAAACATATAACAAAAGATTTCCGCCAGTATATCCAAATGATCTATCCAATGTTATCTCTAAATCTGTACCTGTACCGAGAAGTGTTACTTCTCCGTCAAAGACCTTGTCAGAATCTGCCACATTTACCCAATCAGATGAACTGGTATAACTTTCCTTTGTCGTATTTTGCATATAAACCACAAGTTTACGATTTCCCGTAATGTTATTTTGTTGTTTAAATGTAATCTTGACAATATTGCCTGATTTGGTTCCATCTGGATTTATCTCATCTTTTGTATAAATCTGTTGAGAACAACTGTATTTATAGTATGTACTAATAGGAATTTTTGCATAGTAACCCACCAAAGGAAATCCGATGCTTACTTCACCTTCATAGTCACCATCTCCGCCGCCAGTGTTTTCTGCTTGTGTTGTAGCACATGTTTGGTTTGATTCTGTTTGTCCTGCAGTATTGACAGCAACGATACTATAGCAATATTGTGTGCTTGCTGTGAGACCTGTATCTGTGTAAGATGTAGTTGTCAATCCTGATGCGATTTTAAGTGCAGCTCTATAGACATCATAACTTGTTGCGCCAGATGATTCTGTCCATGACAATGCTATTGAAGAGCTGCTTTGTGCTGTTGCAGTAAGAGTGAAAGCACCAGGTACTGTTGGTTCTGGTTCTGGAGTTGAAGTTACAACTTCTTCGAGAGTCCAGACTTCAGCATCGCTCTGATAAGCATCACAATAAACTAAAGGTTCTGCCTTAAAGTAGTTCTTACTTGCAACTTTACTATTTCTGATATAGAAATCAGTAGCATTGACATAGTCAAATATAAGTGGAGTATTTGCTGTGGTTTGATAAGCATCTACATTCCAAGTGTTATATGCACCACATTCAATGTAGTATCCATCTGCAGAACGGAGATAGTAGCGTCCACTACCAGCATCTTCTATTGTAAATATCTGAGCATTATTATCTAATTTATTAGCATTAGTGCCAACATTACTTGTATTTGCTGTTGACATCGAGTAAGAATTGATATGGAGATAATTACCGATATGATCACCATCAACGATTTTTACACGATATTGTTTTTCTACAGCACCACCTTCAGCCAATGTTGTTGCGCAAGATTCATTTGAAGTAGCAGATTCTGAACCTTTGATAGCTTTAACTGTGTAGCAACATTGAGTTTCCGGTGTCAAACCTGTATCTGTATATGATGTTGTTGTAACACTTGCTATTTGTGTGCCTCCTTTATAGACAATATAAGATTCTGCGCCTATGGATGATGTCCATGACAAGTTTATTTCAGATGTGCTTTGTGCTGTTGCTGTGAGTTTTGGAGCACTGAGAGGAAGGTCTGCTGCCACTGATACAACGGCTTCATAAATATCAATTCTACCCGTACCTGTCTTATTGCTCTTATTAGTGGTTAACTTCACTGCTGTTGTTTCCAAGGCTTCGCATACCTGAGCTGGAGTAAGGCTTGGATTAGCTTCAAGGAGAAGAGCTATAGCACCTGCAACGCAAGGAGTTGCCATTGAAGTGCCGCTCATATATTCATAATAGTAATTTGGATATTCCCATGAAGTAGATTGTATAAAATAACCAGGAGCACATACGTCAGGACGGATAAGACCGATATTTCCAGTCAACGTATAGTCGTTATAAGTATCATAAGATGTACCGACCCATGTCACAGGACCTTGTGAAGAGAAGTCACATGCGTTATCGTCATAGTCGACAGCGCCAACACAGATAACGCTGGTTGTTCCTCCAGAATTAGATTGTTGGTCAGGGTGAATCCATGGTGGAGGGCAGTTTCCTGGAGAATTGATGTTATATGGCTCTGGATATTCATCTAGTATATCACCGTCATTACCTGCTGCAACAGCTGCGACAATGTTCAATGGTTGCATATTTGAGAAGATGGTTCTCATTTCCCTATTAAGATACTGGTCAGTAGGATATGAGAATCCCAAAGACATACTCAATACATTGGCACCTTTTTCTACAGCATACTCCACAGCGTTAACGAGAGATTCAAAAGTACCTTCACCTTTCGCGCCGCCAAGGGCTTTAATAACCATCAATGTTGCATCTGGAGCCATACCTGTAATCAATTCTGAAGTACCATCACCACAGACAGTACCAGCGCAGTGTGTTCCGTGACCATTATCGTCAGAGACATCATATTGGTCTGTGTATCCATCAACCTGACCTACCAATGTGTTTATACCATGATGACCATTGCCATCATCCCACAAGTGGTCTGCCAAGTCCTCGTGATTCGTATTAACACCAGAGTCAATAACAGCAACGACAACGCCTTTACCTGTATAACCTAATTCCCATACTTTGTGAGCGTTGATTTTTTCAACGTTATCTCCGTTGTAAGTCGCCAATGCTGTGACTTTGTCTATAGATTCACCTTTTGGAGCTTCGTCATAAAGGAGTTTCTCTATCTTATTATATAAAATCGCCTCTACGTCTGAGTGCTCTGCTATCTTCAAAATAGCATCTGCAGTGGCTTTACAGTTAATCATGTTTGTCAACCAGTGGCAGTTGATATCTGTCACCTGGCTGCTTCTTTCATTAGCCTGCAGAGTCTTCAAAACATCAGTCTGATCTTTTTCAGCCTGATATTTCATCTCTTCAATCATGTAAGATTTTTTAGCATCATCACTGCTAAATGACTTTCTCACATTCAGTTCATTGGCGTCAATCTGTTTTTTCAAAATGATATTGACGCTAATCCTATCGCTGCTTCTGCTATTCATAAGAGCATATAACTCAGGGTCTACGAACGCACGTTGTTGTGCAAAACCCTGAGTCACAAAACAGAAACTCAAAAATACAAGTATAAAAATCCTTTTCATAAAAATGAAATTTAAAAATTGCCCTAAAATTAGAGATTAAAAAAATAAATTCCAAGAAAAAAATAACATTTTTTTTGATGTACAATTAACAATGTACAATTAACAATTGTTTTAAGGTCAATAAAAAAAGACGCCACTATGTGACGTCAATTTTAAATTTTCAATTTTCAGTTTTCCGTTTTCTTATTGCGTATCCCAGTCCCATTCCTGCGAGCAGCAGCAGACCGGATCCGACAGGAGTCTCGTGCGCAGGATAGTCATAATGATAACCGTGAGTCTTTGGCAGCAACGGCATTGTACCCCATTCGTCAGAGTTTGTTCTTTTCACATATTGTTTCTTGTGAAAGAATCCATCTGTAAAAGAATGCATTTCATCATTTTCAGCATCTGCGAAGTTATAATTCTGCGACACAGCATTATATCCACACGCCAATAATATAGATAAAACCAATATCACCTTCTTCATAATATGACGATTTTTTGGGTTCTTACTTCGTTGTTTTTAATGTTACGTATCACGTATGTAGCATTTTTCAAACCACTCACATCAATTCTGTTATTGACGGTTTGATATTCTCCGCTATGGACAATTCTGCCCATGACATCCATAATCTGAATCAATCCTTCTGCGTTAACGACGAGGTCATCGCCCGACTGGTAAGCGAAGGTGCCGTCTGATTCAGCGCCTTTCTTTTCATACTTAAGCACGAAACGGCTTTCATTAGCATAGTCTTCGCTCAGCGCAAAGAACTTATACTCTTTGTTCTGCATCATATCGACCTCTACATCTTCAACGCGGTCGTACAATTTGACACTTGTGAATTCGCCCTTTGGCATCATGCTGATAGTATAATATCCCATATTATTTGCTATGAAGCAGAAATCCACTTCTTCCACGTCTTCATCATAGTTGGCGATGCCGTACATATCTTCATAATTCAGGACATAAACGCTGGCGATGTCTTCGTTGAAGTTGTCAAGTTTGAAGAAACCACCGTTTTCTTTACCGGACAAACTGACGATAAGGTTATCGCTACCTGCAGCTCCTGTTGCCACTACATTGATATAGTCTGACGCTTTTCTACTTGCGCCTCTTGTTGCGTTCACCGACAATGTAGGATTAGAAGCGTTTGTCAACACCATGAAACCGTCGCCGGCCTTGATAGTGTTATTCACGTCGACCTCATATTGATAAGCTCCGCTTGTCGAGTTCACCACGGCGAAACCTGACACTATGCCTGAGTGAGCGAACTCGCTCCATGTCAAGTCGTATGGGAAAGGATTGCCGAGCAAGTAGAAGTTTTCCCATCTGTCATCGGCATTATAATCAAGGTCATAGACGAATGAGTTTTCATGATATAATGTACCGACTATGCTTACTGTCGTTGCCGACTCATACGATGCCATATAACCACGGCCTTGCAAGAATGTCTTTTCAAATGGAGTTGCCTTGTCGTAGACGTTTGCCAATTCAATATTGTCGATCAAGACATTATCCACAGAAAGAGCTGGCAGGTTAAAACGTATCGCTATCCATGCTTCTTCTGCGTCGACGTCTTCAGTAGTGCTTGCTATACTGCCGAGATCAACCACGACTTCAGTCCATCCAGAAGTTGAATACGATGTCACTGTGTTAATTACATTAAATCCACTTGTGAAAGACTCGTCTTTAGAATAGAGAATATCAAGTCCTTCGTTAAGCATCATAGGAGTCTGGTCGTTGTTATGCAATTTCACATAGAATCTCAATTTAGACTCTGGATAGATGTTCAGTTTTCGTGAAGACACGATATAGTCGTTTGACGCCACAGATGCTGCAAGTGACACACATCCCGACACGCCGTCGCATCCTTCTCTGAACACTGCATATTCCCAAGTGACATTGTCTTTGTTGTCATCTCTGGATGTCCAACCTTCCATATCGACATTGAAATTACAGAACAATTCATCGTGATGCAGTTTATAGTTGCGCCATTCCAGAGTATCGACTTTACCATCGTATTTGTACAAGTCATAGTCGCCTGACGCAGGGTTGACGTATGATGAGAAATCCGCATCAACGAAAGGAGAGGCGATGAACTGCCATCCGCCTTGATGGTCAGAACCGTCAGGACCCCATGATGTCGGGTTAGCGATATTCATATTGAATGTTGCTTTCACATCGGAGTTGTTTTGATACACCTGTGCGCCGTCGTTGATGACAAACTTAGAAGGGTCGTTGTCATAGATTCTTATTGTTCCTGTTGACTTATAAGTAGCGCCGTTATCAATTGTCAGAGTTCCCAAATCGGTTATGTTGATATTTGCGGTCACGGCATTGCCTGAGAACACTATAGCATCTGCCAGTATTTGTGCGTTGTCGCTTGCTGTTGGGATCTTATTTGTACTCCAGTTGGCAGGATTATGCCAGTCACAGTCGCCTGTGGCATTATAAAATATGACTGATGTTTCTTTTTCAAGTTCATTTGACCATAATACTGATGTCTCCACTCTTGACTTAAGAACTACGGCATCAATAGCAGCTCTATAGTACTTGCCGCCGCCGTAGCTGGAATACTGGTCAGGAGTGTTAGAGCAAAATGCCAGATAAACATATTTCTCAGGCAGATTTGACAAATCCAATTCTGTATTCCACCAGTTGAAATATGTAAAATTAGCATCCCATATATTTGTCCATGGTCCTGTAGGATTTGTTGACCAGCATACGTTGAGAGCTGGCGTTGGGTCTTCCGAAAGGAACGGCGTTGCATAATAGAATGACAACAAAGCGTCTTTTAAATTCAATTTTGGAGTAATGAAATAATACTTACCATTCAATCCGGCACTACCTGCCCAATATAAAGTAGGGTCTTTCATGTAACCATATTGTTGGTAGACATCATCATCATAGGCATATGTCACACTTCCCGTTGTATTATTACAGTTTGATATAACCCATTCCGATCCATAAGGTGCCACGACGGACCATCCTTCAGGCATGACTCCACCTTTGTTGAAATCTTCATTCAAGACAACTTCCAATTCGCCTGTGAATGCAGAAACACCATATTGATATCTGCCGTCTTCCAGCGAACTCCATTCGTTGTCTCTGTAATATTGATTTGTAATATTCGTATAATGAGACACTAGTTCAACTACACCTGTCTCAATGTTTTTTCTATATATATTATAATGTGTGTACGTATTTGCATCTACGCCAGACCATGTCACTTCAACATAGTCGTCGGTATACATATTATCGGTGCCATTCTTTTGCAAAGTAGCAACGACATCACACTCCCAATGTTGATATGGTGTCAAGAAGATCACCCCTACTCTTGCTGTTGCGCCTTTTGAAACCACTACATCCGTTTTGACGCCTTCATAATAACCTACTTTTGAAGCCATTATCTTGTAAGTTCCAGTCTTCACATCTGTAAACTTGAAATTGCCATTGCTATCTGTCATCGTTTCATAGGAGAAATAATTTCCTCCGCCGACATATTCAAGCACTACCTTCACATCACGGAGCGGGTTGCCGCCGTCATTTCTTACATTGCCAGAGACAATGCCTTTGGCAAAAACCATCATAGAAGCAGAAGCCTCGCCTTTTTCAGACTCATCGTTTTGATATACCGCTGTGACACAGAATTCGTATTCTCCGAAAGCATATCCTGCTGCGACTGTATATTGACCAGCATCAGCACCTACTGTCACGACGAGGTTCCATTGTCCACTAGTCTTTTTATACAATCTGTAATATTTCACATTTGGATTATTGACTTTGTCCCAATAAAATATCACGGATTCATATTCGTCATAAGTATCTTTATCTGTTCTTAAAGACACCGGACCTTCAGGCGACGCTGTCATTGCGACATTCAAAGTATAACTGTCATTCTGTATGTTTTGGGCACATACCTGCTCTGTAACAGTCTTATATCCTGACTTAGAAACGGTGACTGTGTAACAATCGCTTGGATGCAACAAGTCAGAAGAAACATATTGACCGCTGGCATTGGTTTTACCATCAAGGTTGAGACTGCCGTCCGAGTTGGCACCCGATATTGTAATAGTAGCACCTTCCAATGGATTTGTTCCATCTGTAACGTTGACATTCAGGTCGAATTTAGCTGCAGATGCTGCAAATGTCAATTTGAGAACTGGAGTTTGTTGATACGCATATTTTGCTGTGCCCAAAGAAGACGGATTATATGCCGAACTACCCATTAAAACCAATGAGCGATACGTTACCGTAGGTTTAAAATATTTGAATTTAGCACGAGAAGAAGTAGTAGCACCACCATCTTCACAAACACAGATTACGATATTGCCTCCGCTATAATGGAAACCGTCTCCATCTAATTTGATATTTACATCACAACCAACAGAAAGAGTCACATCATTCTCAAAATACTTATCACCATCACCCATCAACTCCCAGCCTGATGTATTAGAAAATTGATTTTTATTCTCTATGTACTTTATATACACTCTCCATCTTCTAGTACCTGTAACCGTATTATCATCCGTTGTAACGAAACTAAGATTTGTAATATTTCCAGATGGAATAACACCACCATTAGCTTCTGTCAGCTGACTTTCTGTATAAATCATCTGAGAAACTGAATACGGATAAGAATAATTAGTGTAAATCGGATAATACTGAGTACCACTGGCAGCAACAGTATTACTTCCGTCCTTATCAATGGTTATTGTAGTCTGTGCGTTTATAGTACTCATTGGTGCTAAAAGGCACAGCATCAATATCAATGCTATCTTTTTCATAAGTAAAAGTTTGGTTATCAAAGTGACTGCAAAGTTACAAAATTCAAGATTGCGTTGTCAAGTCTTTTTAAAAGAAAATTTTATCAGTCAGGAGTTAGAAATCAGGAGTTTCAATTTTCCATTTTCAACTTTCAACTTTATCTTCCTCCCAAACACCATCGCTCTGTTATCGTCAATATGTCCTGCTGGGAAATTGAAGCAGACTGGAATATTTTTGTCTTTGACATATTCGAAGATGATTTGCTCGGCGGTCTTTCCAAATGGTATTGCATTGTCGTGCATCTTTGTCAATCCGCCTACTATTAGACCTTTGATGTTATCCAGTTTGCCTGCGCGTTTCAATGCCATCATCATCCTGTCGATGTGATAGAGATATTCGTCGAGGTCTTCGAGGAACAATATTTTTCCGTCGGTATTTGGAAATGACGAAGAACCTAACAGACTATATAACACGGAGATATTACCGCCGACGAGTTCAGCTTCCGCCTCGCCTTTTATGTTAAGATGATGATTTTCTATTTCGTAAGTAAGGCTTCCTTTGGTCAATGCTTCGTAAAGAGAGTTAATAGCAGCGTCTGTGTTATCGTTGAAGTTGATTGGCATCGTAGCGTGGATGCTTTCGCAGTTGATGCTCTGCAGATGAGCATGCAGCACGGTCACATCGCTGTAACCTATTATCCATTTCGGGTTAAGTAGAAACTTGTCGAAGTTGAGTTTATCGATGATGCGCACTGTTCCATAGCCGCCTCTCGCGCATAGAATCGCGTCTATCTCAGGGTCGTCGAGATACGACTGCAGTGTGGCGGCACGGCTGTCATCATCGCCTGCGAACTGGTCACAAGCGGCGAAGAGTCTGTCGTCGTAAACCGGCACAAACCCCATCGCCTCCAGACGGCGCACAGCGGATTCTATGTCTTTCTCGGTGACGAAGCGCGCCGTCGCCACGATAGCGACTTTAGAACCTTTCGATAATAACTTCGGCGAAATCATATCTCTTAATTTCTATATAACACATTGACAACCACATCGCCGACCATTCCTAATGTCTTAGGGTCGATTTGTTCAATATTGTCTTTCACAGTATGCCAATAAGGATAGAACGAACTCTCGCTGTTGTTTTCCAGATGTATGATGTCAATCATCGGGATTCTGGCGATGGCGTTGACATAGATATGGTCGTCGTTGATAGGGTGACCTAATTCGTTTGTGAAATATTCGTCATAGCCGAGTTCGCGTGCTATTTTCCAGACGTCGTTGCTCAGCGCTGGAGCGAATTGTTGTGAATAATATTCTTTAGGGAACTTAGCATTCGACGCGCCGACCATGTCGAGGAGAATTCCGAAGTAAGCGCGGTAGTTATATATGTGCGGATTCTTTGCCCAGTATTGTGAGCCGAGAGCCCAGTCGTCGTTCGTCATGAGGTTGAGGAAATAAGGAGCACCGTAGTCTTCGAGGTCGAAGAGAATGATGTCGACGCCGATATTGACAGGGTTGTCGTTCAACACTCTTGCTATCTCCATGAGCACGCCTACGCCGCTTGCTCCGTCGTTAGCGCCGTCGATAGGCGTGTTCCAGTTGTTTTTGTCGGGGTCGTGGTCGGCGAAAGGACGTGAGTCCCAGTGAGCTGCGAGCAGTATTCTCTTCTTCGCCTCTGGGTTGAAGGCAGCGATGATGTTCTTGCCGTCGATGCCTCTGCCGTCATAGAGACGCGTCCTGAAGTCCTGGACGTAGACGGTGTCGGCTTTACCGCTGAAGAAATCCACGAACCACTCGGCGCATTGTTTATGAGCGACACTGCCAGGAACACGAGGTCCGAAGTCTAACTGCTTCTTGACATAATTATATGCAGAGTCGGCATTGAAATCTGGAATCACGACTTGCTTCACCTGAGGAGCAGGCTGCGCCGCAGGTTTTGAGTTTTGTTTGTTGTCACAAGAAGTCATTGAGAATAAAACCAATGATATAATAAGTAGTTTTTTAAACATATTGACCTATTTACAATTTACAATTAACAGTTAACAGTTTACAATTAACAGTTAACAATTAACATCCCTATCTTATTTGCAAAAATAACCTTTTTTAAATCTCAAAAGTTCAAAATCTCAGAATTTCAAAAAAAATCTGAGGATTGAGTTGAATTCCAAAAACCCGAAGACGCCACAGGAGTGACGTCTCTACATTCTACATCGCTACTCCTGGATTCTGAATCTCACCACCGCCAACTTGCGCCTTTCTCTCTAACTCCATCTTACCAAATCGGAAGACGAGTCCGGCACTGATAGAACGGCTGTTGAACTTGAACGAACTGTATGATTGATAATACGGATTCGTGGTGTTGTTATCCCATTTGTTCCAATTGAAGATGTCGTTGACATTGATATGAACCGACATCTTTCTGTCGAAGAAATCGGCACGCAATCCGCAGTTGATGGAATAGTTGGCATGACGCTCAGCATATAACGACTTCTGTGGTGAACGGTAATTTCCTGAAGCATGAATTTCTAATTTGTTCCACAACTTAGCCCAAAGATTTAAACGAACGCTGTAGACAACAGAATTGCTTTTAACGACGTCATTATTAAACTTTGTCTCAAAATAATAGTCATAGACATTGGCATATAATCTCATGTTAAACATGCCTGTCGGGCGATATGTGACATTTGCTTCCAGACCTTTTCTCGATGACTTTCCAACATTGACCGGATAAGAATACTGCACATATCTTCCGAAAAATTCGTCATAGATAACATCGCTGACGTCATCGACTGTATTTTTTGAATCTCTGTAATATGCTGTCAATCCTAAAGAACCGAATTTGTTCCAGTATTTCGTCCAACCGGCTTCAATAGAATTGGTGTATGTAGGAAGCAAATTTGGATTTCCTGTCGTAAATGACTCTGATGAATAGAACTTATAGTCGGTGAGGTTTCTTGCGCTTGGTGGCGATATTCTGCGAGAATAACTCAAACTGAAGTTATGCATCGACTTGGTTCTATAAGAAAGATGTAATGACGGACGCCAGTTAAGATAGTCTTTATTTACATCGCTGGTTGTATATCCATCAATATCACACCAAAGTCGTTCGTATTCCATTCTGATGCCTGGTTTCACGACGAAGTTACCCCATTTCTGTTGCAGCGTAAAATAAATGTCATATTCGTTAGAGCCGACGTTTCTGTCGTAGCTGCGCATGATATCAGTAACATAAACGTCACCGGCAAGCGTGTCGTAACTCATGTAATATGTGTCGGGACTATATTCGTACGACGCACCAATGCCTATCTCACCGTTTTCAGAATAAGGAAGCGTGTAATCGAGGTTGACGCCATAACCGAAGTCTTTATGCGAAGACAATTCTCTGTAATCTACGTCCATCCAAGTCTGTGTCTCATAATATCTTTTATGATAATTATTGCTATATCCGTTAGAGATATTGCCTGTCATTCTGAGACTTATGTTATGACCTTCGTTATTGAATTTATGCAGGTATTGCAATCCGCCGTTGAAGAAGTTTCCCATTCCGTCGGAATTGCCGTAAGTTTTATAATGATACATTCCGGAGTCTTGCATATACTCGTGACGGTATGTCTCGTTGAAACTATTTGATTTCGACGCATTTGGCCATCCGCCTACCCAGACGGAGATAGTGTTCATAGTGTCGATGTTATAGTCGAAGTTGATGTTAAAACCTCCGCCGTAATTGTTTGAATATGAATTGCCATTATAACGAGTATGATTTGTCGTATCAAGATTATTATCGAATGAAGTGCTATAACCATTTTGGATGTTATCCCATTTTGAGTAGTTGCCGCTGAGGAATACGTTGAGCGACATTTTCTCGTTAGCCCAGACGTACGATGCCCAAGGCGAGGCGTTTGGCGTTGACGAAGCTCTCACGCCGAAGCTGAGGAATTGGTTCTTTTTTATCTTCGCATTAGTGACGATATTGATGATGCCGCCGTCGCTTTTAGAAGCATAACGCGCCGAAGGATTCGTTATCACCTCAATTCTCTCAAGCGCGTTTGCTGGCATCTGCTGTAAATATGTCTTCAGATTCTCCGCATTGAGATTCGATGGCTGGCCATTAATCCAGATGTCTACAGACGACACGCCGCGCAACGAAACATTGCCTTCAACATCGACTTCAACGCCAGGCGCATTCTGCAAAGCGTCAGAAACGGTTCCCGTCTGAACACTCGGGTCTTCACTCACATTATATAATGTCTTCTCGCCTTCGTTACTGAACAAAGGACGTTTCTCAACAATGACAACTTCGTCTAACCTCGTGCTTCCCGACTTCATCTTAATCACGCCCAAGTCAAGGTCAGAGTTAATATCCAAAGTCTTTTTTATTGATTCATATCCTATTGAAGAAACAAAAAAAACATATTTCCCATTAGGAATATGTTCTAGCTTAAAATATCCATCATCATTTGATGATGTTCCTGCGACAAAGACAGAGTCGATGGCACGCATCATGCCGACATTGACATAAGGCAGTCTTTCGTTATTCAAACTGTCGACCAATACGCCGCTGACGTTATTCTGTGAAAACAATTGTATGTTGAAGAACAACAATGATAATATTAATAATGTCTTCTTCATAATATGGAGTTTTTTTGTTTTTAAAAATCTTTAACAAGACAAAATTAAAACAATTATTATTCCATTTTTTAATAAAAATCTAGTTTTTTAGAGTTTAGAGTTCAGTGTCTGAGTTCAGTGTCTGAGTTCAGTGTCTGAGTTCAGTGTCAGTGTTCAAGAAAAAAGTAGCTGCGGTAAAAACGCAGCGGCTTTCCTGGTTAATGGCCCAAAGCCAAAAGCCTTAGTTAAAAATTATTGTTTTGACACTTTTCTAACAACGCTACCTGTCTCTGTTGTGATGCGTACCATGTAGATACCAGCGTTGTATTGGCTCATATTGATTACTTCATTGTCAGTAGCGACGTCATTGTCATAAACCACTTGACCTAAAGTATTTGTGATAGTGATGCGTGTCATTCCTTCAGCCTTGATTGTCAAGTTGTCTTTTGCAGGGTTAGGATAAACCATCATGCCATCGACGCCTGTTTCACCAATGTTAAGCATTTCAATCTTGATGTAATATTGGTCAGGGTTTCTGAATGAGTTAGCAGGTTCTGACTCACATGTTTCTTCACCGTCTTTATAGACAGCTCTAACTTGATAATAGTTGATGCCTGCTGGAGATGCATCGAAGTATTTTCCTTCTTTAGTTTCTGCGAGCAATGTCATTTCGTTGAGGTCTGAACCGCGATATACATTATAGTGTTGAAGTTCTGACGCTCTTGTTGCTGTTGCTACTGTTTCTTCGAGAGGGAATACATTGACTTCGTTATTTGCATTTTCATTGAGTGTCAATTCAAATTCTTGTGTTTCAACGCCTCTTGATGTTTCAACGTTGCTTGTCACATAAGCTTTCATTGCCCATACATATTTATATGCGCTGTTGATTGTCTTGAGGTCTTTCCATTCTGTACCGTTCAAAGATACCCATCTGCCGTTAGCTTTATCGCCTGTATCTTGACATAAGATAGCTGTACCTGATTGGTAACACATAACCCAGATATGGTCATCGCCTGTCACTGGAACTGTTTGGTCTAATTCAATTTCAATCCATTGTTTTGTTCCTTCGAACTTAACGCTTTGGATATGCTTTTGAATCATAGGAGCTGTCTTTGATCCATAATAAATCAATATTGTTGTGCTGCCAGCCTCATAGTCATAAAGTTTGACTTTGCTTAAGTTTGTTCCGACATAGTCAACAAGGATATCTTTTGGCAACAAGATTCCGTAGTAGAAGTTGCTGCCGTTATTGTTGAATCCAGTGCTTGGGACATCGTTGTCGTAGCTCAACCAGTCTGATATTTCGAATGGCCATAATAAAGAGACGCCATATTCACCGTTTTCATTTACAGAGATGTCGCCGTAGAGGTTTCTTGGAGCGTCGCATTGCATTGGAGCGTCAACCAATACGCATTGTGGTTCTGACATTCCATAGTCGCTATAAACCACTCTTACACAGTATGTATATTCATCATAACCAGGGAAGTCTGTATAGAAGCTTCTCTTTGAGATTGGTTCTGGAGTAAGGAGTTCGTCTCCACAGAATACCATCACGCCTTCGACTTCTTTTTCGCTTCTTGTTGATTTTGCGCCAGATGTCAAAGCGATGTCATCAACATTGATTATGTATTGGTCTGAACAGTTGAAGTGACGGATAGCGATATATACTTCTTCGCCAGCATATTTACTGAGGTCGACGGTTCTCAAGACCCATTCTGTTTGAGGTGTCATACCGTCCCATTCACTAAGTTTTTCATTTATGATTGTTTCTTCGAAGATTGTGAAGAAGTCTTCTGCAGTAGCGTCGTCAGCCATTGTGATAGCTACGCCATAATGTTCAGCGCAGTATTCTGGGTCCAAAGCACATACTAAGAATGACAATTGTGAACCTTCTGTGATAGTGTATTTCTTTTCTGTAACGAGGTAGTTGTCAGGATATAATGGCATACCATATTGATTACCATTTTCTGTGACATAGTTATAGAACGAATGTGACATAACGCAGTAGTCGTCTTTATAACCATAGCCAGGTCCTAATTTTTCAGCTGAGTTATACCAGCCATAGCTGTCGCCGTCAGCGTCTAATGATCTCCAGCCGTCTAATGTACCATCGCTGAAGTCGAATGAGAATGATGAACCTGCTACTTCATTTTCTTCGTCACCTTCTAAAGTCCATTCTACGAATGCTTTACCAGCGACGCTTCTACCTTCAACGCTCTTAACGCCAGCATATTCTGAAGGAGAGACGTATGTCCATGTATATTCAGAAGCTTCACTTTCACCTGTTGTGTAGTTAGCGATAACTGTTGCTTTATATGATTCGCCCACTGTCAAGTCTTCAAATTGATAGAAGTTACCTTTAACATTTTCTGCGACAACGTTGTCGTTCAACTTCACTGTATATCCGTTAAGTGTTCTTGAATTTGAAGATTTAGCGTTGTTAACCAATGCGATATTGTCGACGTCGATATAGAATTGACCGACAGTATTGAAGTGACGGAATGCAACATATACTTCTTGACCAGCGTATTTGCTGAGGTCGATAGATCTCTTATACCAAGCGCCTTGAGCTCTGCTGTTTCTTGTTGCTGCAGCGCCGCGTGACAATGTTTCTTCCCAAACGACTTCAAAGCTATTTAAGTCTGTATCTGTTGTTGAAACCATAACTGCATAATGTTCTGCAGGACATGTCTCATCTTGAGCGCATACATAATATGAGAGTTCTGAGCTTTCTGTGATGAGATATTTTTCTGCTGTGATAAAGTAGTTGTCTGGTTTAAGAGCAGCTGTTTCTGGAGTAAGTGAGTCTGTGCTATATGATTGAGAGATAACACAATATTTACTCTTGTTATAACCATTGCCTGGACCGAGGATGTCTGTTGTAACACGCCATGTCAAGCCGTCTTCGTCAGCATCGACTGTTGTCCAACCATCGAGTGTACCGTTTTCAAAGTCGAAGAAGAAAGTGCCGCCGCCATTGTCGAAGTTTGCATTTTCCCACATTGCCCAACCTGTTGGAGAGACGTAGAGGTTTTCTACTGTAGCCTTGATTTCATTCAATACTATTTCAAGATTTTTAGTATCGATGATTTCTATTTCTTGTGAGTATTTTTCATAACCTTCCAAAGTAACTGTTACGATATAGGCACCTTTACGGAATCTTTCAAAAGCGCAAGTTCCTGTTTCGTCTAAAGTAACTTTATAGTCAAAGCCTTGAGCAGGTTCTGTGATGTTAACGAATTTAACTCTTGCGCCAGCAGGAGCATCGTTGCTGTTTGTTGTAACATTGACATTAAGTGCAGTGTAGATGTCTTTAGCTACAGTATTAGACCATACTATTTCAGCATCTTCGCCTAATGATTTCAATGCAACGCCATAAGAAAATGAACCGTAAGTTACATCTGCCCATGTTACGTCTGTGTATGTTGTATCAGTAACAGTTGCGAGCAATGCTTCTTCGCCTGTGATGTTATTTCTTCTATATACATTATATTCTTGTACATCGTTTGCTTTTGCCAACAACGCTGTTTCGCCTCTGCTGTTTTCAAGGAAACCGCGAACCATCCAAGTGAGGTTTACACCGCTTGCTGCGAGATGTTCCCAGTTAGCGCCTTTATCCCATGACACCCAGTCGCTGTTTTCGTTACCTGTGAAGTTACAGCCTGTTGCAGGATATACGTAAGAGCTTTCGCTGCATTCATTATGGAATGTGATCCATAAAGGTTCTGTGCCACTGAGTGGTATTGGTGCATTGAGTTCCAATTCAACCATTGATGATGTGCCTTTCAATTTGAATTCTTGGCTGTGAACCAATGTTTGAGGAGCGTCAACGCCGCCGAAGTAGATGTTAGCTTTTACTGTTGCAGGAAGGTCGTTGTTATAAGTAGCGACTTTTGTCAAGTTATAACCTGCGTATTCTTCTGTGTTAGGGAAGCAGATACCCCAATCGACGTTAAATGATTGAGAACCTACGTCTTGTACGAAGTGACCATCGTCATAGTTTACCCAACCGCCTGCAAATGGTTCTGCTTTTTTGTAAAGCATGATGTTATCTACGAAATAAGTATCAGCTGTTGATTCAAAGTCGTCGCTGTCTTTTCTGTAGCTCCATTTGTAAGTATGAACGCCTTTTTCGACTTTGTATTCTCTGTAGAGCCAATCTGTTTTACCAGTGATAAGGTCTCTTTCAACGCCATCGATGTAGAAATAAGCGTTATCGAAATAATTTTCGCAATCTACTTTATGCCAGAAGCTCATTGTTGCGTCGAAAGGAACATCAACTGTCACTTCAACTGTTGAGACGCCGTTATGTACGCCTTCGCATGTAGATTTGATTGCATATTTGCCTTCATAAGCATTTTCTGTTATAACCCATGGAAATGTTTGGTCTGTAACGAAAGGAGCTTGTGTGAAGTCATTAGTTTCAAAATCAACGAATACTGATTCGTGAATAATGTCGTTAAAACTCCATACCACGTCAACGGCATTGTCGTTAACCTTAGCATAAACCTCACGAACATTTTGATTCTGAGATTGTACAGTAAATGGTGCTATTAAAGATAATAACAACATTGTAAGGAAAAGTTTTCTCATAATTATAAATTTAGTTAATAATAAGTTTTACAAATATTAAGTAGGTTTTTTACACCTATTATCAGTTCACAAATTTAAAAAAAATAAACACATATGCAAATGCACAGTGTTTATTTTTCTATTTATTCAAACTTATATCTTTTGTGTCTCGCCAGAGAATCGTTTCACCACTTTTTCGCTATATGTCTTGGATACTGGTATCGGATCAATTCCTTCAAAATCGAAGTCAACATAGAAGCCGTCGCTTTCATGACGTAAGACCTTAATCTTTTCTGTATTAACGATATATGTTCTATGGCAACGCATCAGAGGCGTATCGCGGAAAGTATCTTCTATAGTCTGCATCTTACAACGAATCATATAACGATTCAGCAGTCCATTTCTTGAATAATATACTATGGTGTAATTATCTTCAGCCTTGATGTAATACAAGTTATCGAGTTTCACCGACAATTTCAATACGCCTTTGTTATCGGCTATATTAATAATGTCTATATTTTGAGCTATAGCCTCACCGTCGGAAGCGATATTTTTGGTATCAGTAACGAGCAATGTATTGCGCATATCTTTCATAGTAAGCCACATAGCTGCCACAAGATAAGGGACGCCAAGAGCCAGAAGTGTGATAAGAATACTTTTCGTCACGATGAACGACACTGTGTAATCTGTTATCTTAACATAAAACATCGACAGCACTGCGTGAAACACGCCTATCATCACTATTTCTCCAAACAACCATAAAGCGTATTTCAAATATGTCATCTTTAAATGTTGTTTCGACAAAAGATACATCAACGTTCTGCTTATTATCAGGAACAATGTCGATACCACGACGAATGTCGTTGTAAGGAGGAAACTTTCTGATTTTGCCACGCCGAACCATGCCGTTTCTGAATAAGGCGAGTAAATGACAAGGAATACTAAAGCGTATAAAACAGAGAAAGTGAGCGATGTTACGATATTACTTATCTCTAACAAGCACTGGGAAAAGTTATTTTTTCTTCGTTTTTTCATCAAAAATGAGTTATATCTTTGTTATGCGTCTGCAAAATTACAAAAAATCCACCCCACATTTAACATTTTTGCCACTTTTTAACCAAAAAAAGTAGATTTGACTTTTGAACAACCACATTTTCACCACAAGCATATTTTATGGTTGTACTTTTGCCTTTGAAATTTTTGATTTTAAACTATGAAAATTATCGGAACAGGACGTTCTCATCCATCATTAGTAGTGAACAACGAGATGCTTTCGCAGATTCTCGACACCAGCGATGAATGGATCACTTCGAGAACCGGAATAAAAGAAAGACGTATCATCTCGTCTGAAAACTTACACGACCTCGCTATCGACGCTGCCAAGAAAGCTCTCTCCGATGCTAATATGGATGCAAAGGACTTAGACTATATCATATGTGCTAATGTTGTCAACGAATTCGTATCTCCAGCGATGAGCTGCCTTATTCAAGGTGCCATCGGCGCTAACTGTCCTTGCTTCGACCTTAACGGTGCCTGCGTCGGTTTCATCTACGCACTTGAAATCGCCGAGTCGTTCTACAGAAGCGGCAAATACAAAAAAATTCTCATCGTTTGTGCTGAAGAACCTTCTCGTATGGTCAACTGGCACGACCGCACCGCCAGCGTTCTCTTCGGCGACGGCGCTGCTGCAGTGGTACTCACCGAAGGCGACAACATCAAAGCAACTAAAATGTCTGCTTCCTGCAACTGGGACCGTCTCTACCAAAAACACGAACTTCAATATTCCCCTTATAACACAAAACCTGACAGCAACCAGCCTTTGGTAATGCACGGACAAGATGTGTTTATGTTCGCTACACGCGCCGCCATCAGAGACATCAATGCGGTGATGAAAGCTTCAGGACACAAACCAGAAGATGTCGATCATTTCTTGATTCATCAGGCCAACTTGAGAATCATAAACAATATTAAAGAATATGTGAAGCAACCTGACGAGAAATTCCCGTTGAACATTCACAAATATGGCAACACCTCATCTGCCAGCGTGCCTATCCTCCTCGACGAAGTCAATAAGGAAGGCAGATTAAAAAGAGGCGATTTATTAGTATTGAGTGCTTTCGGTGCAGGATTCGTTTCCGGAGCATGTATTTTAGAATGGTAATTTATGGAAAAAAGAGTAGTTATAACAGGAATGGGTGTCATCACCCCACTTGGCAATGATGTTGAAACTTTGTGGAACAATCTGGTCAACGGAGTATGCGGCATCGATTATATAACAAAAATTGACACGACAGACCTCCCTGTCAAGATAGCAGCTGAAGTAAAAGATTTCGATCCTAGTCAACATGGCGTTGATTCTGCTTTCGCACGTCGCAACGACTTATTCTCAATCTATGCATTGGCAGCATCTAACGAAGCTATGAAAGGCAACGAAGGCTGCTTCGACCCAGAACGTCTTGGTGTTTACGTAGGTTCTGGCGAAGGAGGATTCGACACCATCATAAAAGAGGTAGTAAAATGGAAAGACCAAGGTTCCAAATGGGTATCACCTCTCCTCATCCCAAGTATGATTTCAAACATCGCAGCTGGCAACATCGCTATTCGCCATAATGCTTGCGGCGTATGTGTTCCTATCGTAACAGCATGTGCAACAGGAACTCACTCAATAGGTGAAGCATATCGCGCCATCAAACATGGTTATGCCGATGCTATCCTCACAGGTGGCAGCGAAGCAGCAGTAAACCCTATCAGCATAGCAGGTTTCGCCAACTGCAAGGCTTTGTCACGCTCAGAAGACCCTAAAGCGGCTTCATTGCCGTTCGACCAACGCCGTGCCGGTTTCGTTTTAGGTGAAGGAGCAGGCATCATCCTCCTCGAAGAATACGAACACGCCAAAGCACGCGGCGCTAAGATTTACGCTGAGGTCTGCGGATATGGCAACACATGTGATGCTCA
>JAZOSA010000097.1:0-39072 GCA_045656905.1 Bacteroidales bacterium | reverse complement strand
AAAATCCATGGATGATAACGTTTAACGGCTTCGTCTTTGCCTTTGCGAAGTTTTATTATTGGGTAATAATTCATAATCATAATTTTGTACAAAGATAAAAAAAGTCTACAAGACTACATGACAACAAGACAACAAGTTTTTTAAAAATCAATTCCTAACTCCTAATTCCTAACTAATAAAGGTAATATCTCTTTCTCAAAAATAGATTTCTCTATGATTCTATAATGCGGATGATATTCAGAATTGTATGTCTCGCTGTGATGAACTGCATATTCACCTCGTTCCAAAACTGAATGTATCATCTCCAAATCTTTTTCAAAATTTTCCAGATTCAAATCCATCGAGATGATGACAGATTCTATCTCAGCCCATTCTAACTTCCATTCCTCGATATCATTCAGATTAACTTTCTCAACACTTCTTAAAAAAGCATCGAAGAAATCCTGATATGAAATTTTATTTTCTTTTATGACAGAGAGATTGACTCTATAATAATTGGATTCGTAACCTGTCGGTTCGTAATATTTTTCGTGAAAGACTGTCGAGTTGTTAAGTTCATAACGAAGATAATTTCCAGCTTTAGAAGTGTCGCTAACAAGATGTCCAGGACCGAATCTGTCTTGAAAAAAGCTTTTGTACAAATCCTGCAAAGTCGATTTAGGAAAGTCGTTCAGCTGACGTTCAACAGACTCTTTTATTTTGTCAACAGACAAAGGACAACAGACAACAGACTTCATGCAAAAGAGAAGAAATGTTATCAATATCAAATACTTAAATGCATTTTTCATAATCACTTTAACCCTTTGCCTTTTGTCTTTAGTCCTTTGTCTTTAGTCTTTAGTCAATCCTCACCAATTCATATTCTCTCGAGCCGAGTCCTATTGCTGCTGCGTGTTCGATGATATGAACGCCATGACGTGAGTTGATTCTCTCTATCAATGCTTTAGCGTCGTCACCGTCTTGTGAAGGATAGTTGAACACCAAATCAACGCAAGCTTGGTCGAGAGCGACAGGGTCGGTAGAAGCCAAGATTCCGATGTCTTTCATCTCAGGGTCGGCAGGATGGTTGTTGCAGTCACAATCGACGGAGAGATTATTCATCACGTTGATATATAATATCTTTCCGTTGAAATAATCGTGAACTGACTGAGCCGATGCTGCCATTGCTTCAATGAAATGATCTTGAGAAACGTCTCTGTTTTCTTTCCAGATAAGATTTTTGTCGGCAGTTTTTCCGGCAGTATGAATATAAGCCTTTCCATTTGCAGAAGCGATGCCGATAGACTGATTTTTCAAGACGCCACCGAAACCGCCCATCGCATGACCTTTGAAGTGAGCAAGGTTAATCATAAAGTCGTAATTGTCAATATGATCGCCGACGAGGTTATATTTGATATGTGTTGTGTCTTTGACAGGAATTTTCTTTTCACCGAATTCGTCCATGAGGTCGCAAGGAGCGATTGCCATAAAACCATGATCTTTAAAGGTTTGCCAATGAGCTTCGTTGGTATTACGTTTTCCTGCGTATGCTGTGTTACATTCAACCAAAGTTCCGTTCACTTTTTGCACGAGGTCTTTGATAAGTTCAGGTTTCAAGAAATTTTTGCCACCAGGTTCGCCTGTTGAAATCTTGACCGCTACTCTACCTTCAGGTTTAACGCCAAGAGATTCATATACTTTCACCAGACCTTCTGGAGAAATGTCACTTGTCATATAAACGACAGGTTTTTCATTTTTATTATTTGTGCAATTAACTAACATAGTCATCATAAAAATTGCGATTGAAATTTGTTTTATTGTTTTCATAATCATAATTTTACAATCTTCCGTCAACGATATTTCTATCTAAAAATCCTTTAACATCATAAATTACGCTGTTTTCTTTCATCAAGGATTTTATGTCTACATTAGAAAATTCACTATGTGCAACAGCGAGTATTGCCACGTCAAACAACTCATTATCTGGAAGTTGACTAACTATATCAATATCATATTCTTTTTTAACAGACTCAGCGTCGGCCCATGAATCATAAACAGTGATATTGTCGGTATATTCTTTCAAAGTATGGTAAATGTCAACGACTTTTGTATTGCGGATATCGGGACAATTTTCTTTAAATGTTATTCCAAGTATGAGGACTTTAGCGTCTTTCACAATGATGCCTTTTTTATTCATCAGTTTAACAGTCTGATTTGCAACGTATTCTCCCATACCATTATTCAAATGTCTGGCAGACGACATGATACGAGGCATCACGCCATAGACCTGAGCTTTCTGAATGAGATAATAAGGGTCGACGCTGATGCAATGTCCGCCCACGAGACCTGGATTTAATTTAATGAAATTCCATTTTGAGGCCGCCGCTTCTATAACATCGTGTGTATCAATACCCATCGCATTGAAAATCTTAGCGAGTTCATTCATGAAAGCGATATTGACATCACGTTGCGAGTTTTCAATTATCTTTGATGCTTCAGCGACTTTTATTGAAGGAGCCTTATGTGTTCCATTGATTAACACAGAGTTATAAACTTCATCAACGAGATCAGCGATTTCTGGCGTAGAACCTGAAGTCACTTTCTTAATCTTCTCAACTGTATGCATCTTATCGCCCGGATTGATTCTCTCTGGCGAATAACCTGCAAAGAAATCGACATTGAACTTCAGTCCTGAGACTTTTTCCACAACAGGAAGACATTCTTCTTCTGTTACACCTGGATAAACCGTTGATTCATAAACGACTATATCATTTTTCTTGATGACTTTACCGACGGTTTCGCTCGCTTTAAGCAAAGGCATCAAATCAGGATGATTGTTTTCATCTATAGGCGTTGGAACCGCCACGACATAAAAGTTGGAGTTTTTAATGTCTTCTATATTTGTCGTACATCTAAAACCGTGATTTTTAACAGCTTCTTGCAGCAATTCATCATCAACTTCAAGAGTTGAGTCATAACCGGCATTAAGTTCATCGACGCGAGTTTTATTCAAATCGAAACCTATCGTCTCAAACTTCGTTGAGAAAAGTCTGGCTAATGGAAGTCCCACATAACCAAGTCCAATGACTGCTATTTTTATGTCTTTCATTAAAATACAATTAAGATTACAAAGATAAAAAGAAATAATATTTATCATTGAGTTTTTTTCTAATTTTGCTGCAAAATTTATGCTTAATGGAAGATTATTCAAGATATAACGGAGAAGGCACAATGCTTCGCAAGGCGCAGTTACGTGAAGTCGAGATTCTCGTTGAAGTAGACAGAATTTGTCGCAAACACAACATAAAATATTGGATTGACTTCGGGACTTTACTTGGAGCGGTGCGTCATAAAGGTTTCATTCCGTGGGACGACGATCTTGACATTTCCATGCTCAGCGATGACTACAGAAAATTTCTTGAAATAGCACCAAAAGAACTTCCTGAATGGCTTTTCTTGCAAAACAAAGAAACAGACCCTTCTTATAAACGCACAATATGCAAGGTGCGAGACCTCAATTCCTTCTTCGTTGAACGATACGACGATTTCGATGCGCCATATAAAAAAGGTATCTTCATTGATATTTTTGAAGTGATAGAATACCCTAAAGTATCTCTAAAAACCTTACGTTTTTTATCAAAATGGGCTATAAAAACAGACCAGTTCTTCAGCATAAAACAATACATCAATTTTAAAAACATCGTCGCAGGAATAACATTTCCAATCATAAGACTATTCTTGATGACAATATGGAAATGCTTACATATCAGAAAGTCAGATAATATCGGATGTCATCTCATTCACAATCATCCTTATAAAAAATTGATGAAGAAAGACTACATCTTCCCTCTTTCAGAAATAGAATTCGAAGGAATTAAATTTATGGCGCCGAACAATACTGACGAATGTCTGAAATCTCTTTACGGCGACTATATGACGATTCCGAAGGAAGAAGACCGCTGGATTCATTCCAAATTCGTATATGTGAAATAATTCTTATCGATATTTTTCGTACTGTCTTATTATTTCTTTTGCAATGCTTTGAGGCGAAAATCTTTCATTGCATTCCTGACTTATTTTTGCGCCATCATATTTATCAATATTCAAGCGTATGTTTGTCAATGCATTAGACAAAGATTCAACATCATCGGTCGGTATTAGAATTCCGTTATTTTCATTGACAAATTCTTCAGGACCACCGCAATACGTTGCAATAACAGGCAAGCCTGTCAACATCGCCTCTATATACACCACTCCAAAAGTCTCACTTCTAGAAGCAAGAACAAAAGCATTAGCATCTTTCATCAGGAGCGACAATTCCGAGCGTGTCTTTTGTCCTAAAAGCTTCACTCTGTCGCCAATATTATATTGATTTATAATATCTTGCAAATTATTTCTTTCTTTGCCCTCGCCTACTATATTTAGGAATACTTCTTTTTCATTCGTAAAAGCTTTATGAAAAGCCTTTATCAAAATATCAAAGCCTTTAAGCGGAATAAGATTTCCTACAGATAAGAATGTAAAACCTTGATTATTATCATGTTCTACGTTTTTAAAATTTCTTGTGTCGACAATATTATTTATCACGACACTATCGCATCTGAAATTATTTTTAAGGTTTAATGACAAAGATTTAGAGACTGCGATGACAGAATCGGCATTAGAATAAGCCTTGATTGCCAACTGTTTATCCAACTCGCTAATAAATTTAGCGTCTTTATTTAGTTTGCTGCTATGTTCTGTAATGAAAAAAGGCACATTTTCTTTTTTCTTAATGATTGACGCTATTGCTGCTATTGAATAGAAATGAGCGTGTATCACATCAGGTTTTCCGACTTTCTTTACAGCTTTTTTGTATAAGAAAAGAAGAAGTCTTTGCAACAATGGCAAGGCTCTTCTGTAGACGCCCAATGGCAGAGAAAGTTCAAATACATTCACGCCATCTTTTTTGTAAGAAAACAATCCATATTTTCTTTTGTAAGCCATTGACCTGAAATCTATTGCGAGCAATGTAGTTTCAATTCCACATTCAGCAAGTGCCTTTGCTTGGTCGAATTCAAATATTCCATACAATGGATAATTCTCGGAAGGCACGCCTCTTGATATTACAAAAGATTTCATAATCAATAATTTATAACGAGTTTAACAATTTTACATAATCTGAAGTCAGACTCTTCCTTGAATATTTTTCTACAGATTCCTTATAAATTGTTGGCAGTTCATTATTACGATATTTCAGGAATAAGTTGTTCAATTCCATTTTCATTTTCTCTTTATCATGGAAATCGATGCACAAACCTGTTTGTGTTTCTTGAAGTACAGTTGCGGTATCGCCATCGGAAGGACCGACAGCCAAGATAGGGCGTCCCGATGCCATATACTCGAACAATTTTCCTGTCAAAATTCCTTTAGCATTAGGAGTATTATTGACAAAAAGCAACAACACCTGTGACTCCGTTTGTTTTTCAAGTACTTCAGAATGTGGTATATACGGAATTATCTCAACATATTTCTCTATGCCATTGACTTTAATAGAATCAACGACGCTTTTATCGGCCTGACCTATCAATCTGATGTTAAGAGCATTAGCAAAATCTTCATTATGAACCATTTCGCCTATGACTTCCCACAACAAAGCAGGATTTCTATTTGCGCCGATGATGCCTATATGAGAAAGGGTAAATTTTTCTGTAAGTTTGTTATCATTTTTTAACATTTCGCCGTCAAAGTCATAGCCATTACAGATAACATTTATTTCTCTTCCGCAGATATTTTTCAATCCTTGGGCGCAATCGTTTCCCACTGTAACTATTTCATTAGCCGACAATAACACCGATTTCTCCAATCTATGATGTTTTCTATCTGCCCATTTTGTCAATCTTAAATCCTTGTAAAAATCTATGTCAGTCCACGGGTCGCGGAAGTCGGCAATCCAAGGAATATTAAATTTCTTGTGTAAAGTCTTAGCTATGAGGTGCATAGAATGAGGAGGTCCTGTAGAAATAATCGCATCGACGGGATGTTCTTTAAGGTATTTTTTAAGGAACTTCACCGAAGGACGAATCCACCAACAGCGAGCATCTGGAATAAAGAAATTACCTCTAATCCAAACACTTAGATTCTCTTTCCAAGTAGATTTTTTCTTTCCTTCGTTGATAAAGCCTGCTTTTATCTTCTCATCTTTTTTTATGCCCAGAACTTTTTTATAGAATGAATACGGTTCAAAAATCTTGCGTTTTATCACTTCCGTCTCTGGCGCAATATCTTTTTCCAGCGACAAATCTTCAACCGGATATTCAGCCCCATCGGCAGTGTAAATAACAGGTTGCCAACCATTTTCAGGAAGATACTTCGACATTTTCAACCAACGTTGAACGCCCGAACCACCTGATGGCGGCCAATAATATGTTATGATTAAAACACGCTTCATTTTTATTAAGTCAACAGACAACGGTCAACAGTCAACTGACTTTGTCCATTCTGATTTTCTATATGTTACGAAGATTGCAGCTAATAATCCTAAGATTAAAATCAATGATGAAACTAATTGGATTGTGTTGCCTACTTTCCAGATTTTAGGTTCGTAGCGCATCATAATCTCGTGATTACCAGCAGGAACGACAGCAGCTCTCAAAATATAATCTGCTCTGATTAAAGGACTTTCTTCTCCGTCAATCCACATTGTCCAACCTTTGCTAGTCCAGATTTCTGAGAAAACAACCAACTCTTCTTTTGTTGAATTAAATGTGTAAATCAATTCATTAGGTTCATATGAAGTCAATTGGATTGTTCCTGTAGGAATGCGATTCATCGCGCCCTTATCAAAATCGCCGATAATATTTTTAAATTCCTCATTAACAATCGCCGTTGTTTTGACATTTGTATTTTCAATAGCAGCGATTTCTTCATTTGGCGTTGTAACCCAGTCGATGTTCGATACAATCCAAGCATTTCCGAAAGCGTCAGGATTTATCATCACGCCAGGTTTATTATCTTTTTGTGCGTGAATGATATATTTGGTATTCAGCATATTAAGAACCTTCCAGAAAGAATTGCCACCGACTTTATTACCACTCAGATAATGATTGATAATATCTTGATAACGACGAAGTTTTGCGCCGTGATAACCACCGATAGACTTATGGAAATAAGAAGTACTTGCATCGTTGAAAGTGCTCTTTGTCAAATCCATCACTCTGTAATTCAAACTATTATCTTGCAGAATCTGTTTATCTATTGCAGACATCGCAAAAGGTTTTTCAGCACGACGTTTGTCGATGAAATTGTCGTTATTGAGATAACGCTTGTTGATTGGGAACATATCTGCAACGACCAAAACGGCGAGCAATGCAAACATCACATTATTCTTAAGTTTTCCCTTAACATTTATTAACAAAATTATAGCCGCTGCTGTAATAAAGAAGAAACTTCTTATTGCGTCTTTTTGGAATATAGCGATGCGCACTTTCTCAATATCATTAGCGAGCATTTGATAAATAGCGCCGTCTTTTCCGCCACTTAACTGAGCGAACTGCGCTGCTTCGCCTTGACTGAGGAAGTTGAAGAAAGCATTAGGGATGACGTAGAACAACAAACACAAACCTGCTGTCAATCCGAAAGATACGTAAAGATAATACATATTTTTCTTCAATATTTCAGGATTTTTCATCACTTCTGCAAGAGCGAGGAAGGCGAGAATTGGCATACACACTTCCGCTATGACGAGCGTCATTGAAACCGCTCTGAACTTATTATATAATGGGAAATAATCGAGGAAGAAGTCGGTGAATCCCATGAAGTTTTTACCCCAACTCAATAATATTGAGAGAATTGTAGCAGCGAGCAAGACCCATTTTATCTTTCCTTTAACCACGAAAAGTCCGAGTATGAACAAGAAACAGACGATTGCTCCGACGTAAACAGGACCGCTTGTTCCAGGTTGGTCGCCCCAATAAGCATTGTTCTGGGCCACTGCCGAGCGCAAGCGAGGGTCGGCTTTCTCCAACGCTGGATTGTTGTTGCCGATATAATCAGAAGCGCCGCCTTTCACATTAGGAATCATCAAACTCCAGGTCTCGCCAATGCCATAACTCCATTGTGTCACATAATCTCTGTCAAGTCCACGAGTCTGATTTCCTGTATTTTCCGTCAAGACAGGTTTGCCACGCATCGTCTCTTTACCGAATTCATAATTAGCATAAAGTGTCGTAGTGCTTGTCATTACAGCCAATATCGCGACGACTGCAAGTATTCCGCTTGCCTTAAAAAATTCTAAATATTTTTTAGTTTTTATTGTTTCAATGAATTCAGCGATGACCATAATCATCACTATCATAAAGAGATAATACGTGATTTGGATGTGACCGGCTCTGATTTCAAGTGCCAACGATATTGCAGTAAGGACTGCTCCCCAAAGATATTTTCCTTTGTAAGTCATTAAGATACCTGCAATTACAGGCGCCATATATGCCATTGCCACTGCCTTTGAATTATGACCCGCACCGATTACGATGAAGAGATATGAAGTGAAACCATACGCCACTCCACCAATGAAACTAATCCACACATTAGCACCTAACACCATCAGCAACAAAAAGAATCCTAACATGCTAATAAACACAGCACCAATAGGATGCGGAAAACCAATGTTAAGAATTCTGTTAACGTGATTCATAAGATTAGATTTTTGCTGCACGCCAATATTCCATGCCGGCATACCACCGAACATCGAGTTTGTCCAAAGCGACTGCTCACCTGTCTCTTCACGGAATTCCGTGATTTCCTGCGACATGCCTTTATACATCTCAATGTCGTGCTGTTTAATCCTCTTGCCTTCAAGAATTGGAGAGAAATAAATCAAAGTTATCGCTGCAAAAGCAATGATAGCGAATAAGATACCAAGAAATTGTTTGTTTTTAAAAATGTTATCTTTCATAATTCTTAACTTAATTCACTATGCATAATTCATAATGCATAATTAGTATACAAATTTAATATTTTTTGTTTCTTCTTCTGACTCAATACTCAATAAATAAACATTATTTTTTCTCAAGGATTTTATGAAGTCAGACATATTGATTTTATTCATTCCCGACTGCATTTTTCCGTAATTCTTAATGAATATTAACGAAGCATTTTGATTATATATTTTAACATTTACGTCCGACGTATTTCTTAATAAAAATTCACATATCGAATTATGATTTATCGGATTAGGATAAATGTTAACATTTTTATGGTTAATTTCTTTTAAGGAAGTGGCATCCGACTCATAGCAGCCGATATCAATTCTGTTGCCGACGATTCTAGGATTTCCTGATAAATCTTTTAACGGGATTCCTTCAATATCAACACTTCCGTTATTTATTGCCGGGCTTCCAGATAGAAGATGGAAATCACGATTTTGAATATCGACAAACATCGGGTCGCTATCAATCATCGTGGCAGTGTCGTAAACCGCGATGCTTGAATTGCCGTGGACTTCTTTATATCCGCCTTGTAAGATAGAGTTGTAGAACTCAGGAGCGCAGTCGCTGCCCCAGACGAAAATCTGCGAGCCGTCGGAGATGGCGTTATGCTCGCCGTACCAGTCGTTGCCCCAGATGATGCAATTCTTAAACACAGGACGCGCCTCGCTATAAAACTGCAGCGCACCGCCACCCGCAGCGATGGTGTAGTTGTTTGTCATGGTGACATTCTGTATCAGAGGAGAAGACGTAGCCATCGCCATCGCGCCGCCGTAATGATAAGAGATATTATTGTTAAACAGGCAATTATAAATCTTCACGTCATAATCATTGCTACGTTGAATTCCCATACCAGCAGCATTGACAGCGTAATTATCTTCAAAAATAGCATTGTTGACATAGACGTTGCAGCTGTCGAAATTAGCACCGCCGCCATAACAGTTAGCGCAGTAATTATCATGGAAATACATATCTTCCATCATCACATCGCAATTGCTGAACTGAAAACCCGCGCCATGCATATACACGCCTTCTTCGTTGAAACCGAAGTTAGAATCAACTTCGCAGTTCGAGATTTTTATCGAGGAATGCTCAGCGTAAAGCGCGCCGCCTTTTGAAGTAGTGAGATTATGATAAAATGTGGAATTACAGATATTTACGATTGAATTACAGATTCTTAATGCGCCACCGAAGTTTTGAGACGCCACAGGGGTGACATTATTAGACGCCACAGGGGTGACGTCTCTAACTCTGAACTCTGAACTCTGAACTTTGAACTTTTCGGTCGCTGAGCTTGTCGAAGCGCCGGGTTCTGCCTTCGACAGGCTCAGGCATCGTTGTCCGCTGACCGCTGACTGCTGACCGCTGACCGCTTTCCCAAAAGAGAAATGGCAATAATCCAAAATCACGGTGTCTTTTGCGTTTTGTAAGACAAGTCCGTTCCAACCGCCTTTTCCTTTTTTCCAATTGAAGAATCCGGTGGTGTCGCGGGCGGTGAAATAGATGGAATCTGTCTCGCTGCCGAAAGCCTTGAAAGAGCCATTTACTATTATGCTGAAATAATCTTTGAAAACAATGCGAGTCCCTTCGGAAATTGTCAGCGACTTATCTTCTGGAACGATGACGTCTTTAATGACTAATACAGTATCGCAATTCCATAATCCTTCTTGAATACCAGAGACTTCTATCGTCTGAGATTTCAGTAAAAAAGGTAATAAAAAGATTAACGACACTAATATTTTTTTCATCAGAAAATTCAAATTGAAACGTACAAAAATAATCATTTTTCAGCAATAAAAATTCGCTATATTATTTATTAGGTATTTTGTTTGAAATAAAGATTTTTCCATTATTTTTGTAGTTTGAATAAATATTCTTAACATTAAAGAAAATCAATAATTTTTTAACATAAAAGATATGAGCAACACTAAAAAACTTTTTGAAGAATTCCCACAGGTAAGCACTGAACAATGGGAAGCAGTGATTCAAAAAGACCTCAAAGGAGCTGACTACGACAAGAAACTTGTTTGGAAAACAGCTGAAGGTTTCTCAGTAAGACCTTACTACCGCGCTGAAAACCTCAATTCAATCACATGGAACAACGTGGAACCTAATCAGTTCCCATACGTTCGCGGCAACAAGACAAAAGGTAACGAATGGTTAATCTGCCAAGACATCAACGTTACTGACTGCAAAGCTGCTAACGAAAAAGCATTAGACGCTCTCAAGAGAGGCGCAAACGCTATCACATTCCGTCTTGAATACGACAAACTCTACACCGACCTCGAAATCTCAGCATTGCTCAACGGCATCAACGCTAAAGAAGTCGAGTTGAGTTTCTACAACAACAAATATCATTTGCCATTATTGGAACAGCTTTCAAGAATCCCTGAATTACGCGGTTCTTTGAACTACGACCCATTGACACGTTACATCCGTCGCGGCACATGGTTCATCTCTGAAAGCACAGACATGGAATTGGCTTACATCTTGACAAAAGCCGACATGCCTGGTTTCCAAACAATCGGCATCAACGCTCACGTATTCACCAACGCAGGTGCAACAATCGCTCAAGAAATGGCATTCGCTTTGGCAGTAGGAGCTGAATATTTGGACAAATTAACTGACACAGATTTAAGCATCGACGCTATCCTTCCTAAGATGCGTTTCAACGTTGCTGTAGGTCAAAACTACTTCATGGAAATGGCTAAGATGCGTGCTTACAGAGTATTATGGGCAAACATCGCTAAGGCATTCGGCGCAAAAGAAGAAAACGCTAAGATGCTCATCCACGCTTTCAACGCACAAATCAACATGAGCTTGTATGACTCATACGTCAATATGTTACGTACAACAACAGGTTCTATGTCAGCTATCCTCGGTGGCGTTCACTCATTCAGCGTAACTCCATTCGACATGGTTTACGAACCAACAACAGAATTCGCAGAACGTATCGCACGTAACCAACAACTTATCTTGAAAGAAGAATCACACTTCGACAAAGTCGCTGACCCAGCAGCAGGTTCATATTACATTGAAAACCTCACTGACTCATTGGTAAAAGCAGCTTGGGCATTATTCCTTCAAATCCAAGAAGAAGGTGGTTACCTCGCAGCATTGCGTAACGGCACAATCCAAAAGATGGTTAAGGAAAGTGCAACAAAACGCCTCAACAACGTAGCAACACGCCGCGAAATCATCCTCGGTACAAACCAATTCCCTAACTTCACAGAGACAATGAAGTCAAATCCAGAAGCATGGGTATTTGAAGCAAACTGCCGCCGCGACGAAAACGCTGAAATAGACACAATCGTTACATACCGCGTCGCTCAACAATTCGAACAATTACGTTATGCAACAGACGTTTACAGCCAAAGCAACAAACGCCCTGTAGCATGGATGTTGACATACGGTAACTTAGCAATGCTTAAAGCAAGAGCTAACTTCGCATCTAACTTCTTCGCATGCGCTGGCTTCGAAGTAGTCGACAACGCAGGATTCAAAACTGTTGAAGACGGTATCGCAGCAGCTAAGGAAGTTAAACCAGAAATCGTTGTCATCTGCTCTTCAGACGAAGAATACGGCGAAGGCAACGCTCTCAAGATCTACGAAGCTCTTAAAGACCAAGCTATCGTCGTTTTGGCTGGTAACCCAGAAGGCACAGCCGACGTACTCAAAGCAGCTGGTATGGAATACTTCATCCACGTCAAGAGCAACGTCTTAGAGACATTACAAGATTTTCAAAAGAAATTAGGTATAACAAAATAAAGAAAGGAATAACAATGAAGCCAAATTTTAAAGATATAAACATCAACGTTATACCTCAGACAGAAGACCCAAAAGAATGGGAAAACAAAAACGGTATAAAACCAGAATGGGAAACTGTTGAACATATCAACGTACGTCCAGCTTACACATCAGCACAGCTCGAAGGTATGGAACACCTCAACTACGCAGCAGGTATCGCTCCTTACCTCCGCGGACCATACTCAACAATGTATGTGATGCGTCCTTGGACAATCCGTCAATATGCAGGTTTCTCAACAGCTGAAGAATCAAACGCTTTCTATCGTCGTAACATCGCTGCTGGACAAAAAGGTTTGTCAGTTGCTTTCGACCTTGCTACACACCGTGGCTATGACGCCGACCACGAACGCGTTATGGGTGACGTCGGTAAAGCTGGTGTAAGTATCTGTTCAGTAGAAGACATGAAAGTCTTATTCGACCAAATTCCTCTCAACAAGATGTCAGTGTCTATGACAATGAACGGCGCTGTTTTGCCAGTGTTGGCATTCTACATCGTCGCTGCTTTGGAACAAGGCGCAACATACGAAGAACTTCAAGGTACAATCCAAAACGACATCTTGAAAGAATTCATGGTTCGTAACACATATATCTATCCACCTGAGTTCTCAATGCGTATCATCGCCGACATCTTCGAATTCACATCTAAGAAGATGCCTAAGTTCAACTCAATCTCTATCTCTGGCTACCACATGCAAGAAGCTGGTGCTACATGCGACATCGAGTTGGCTTACACTTTGGCTGACGGTTGGGATTATCTCCGTACAGGTGTTAAATCAGGCCTCGACA
Organism: Bacteroidales bacterium; assembly: GCA_045656905.1. Lineage (GTDB taxonomy): Bacteria > Bacteroidota > Bacteroidia > Bacteroidales > F082 > Limimorpha. The sequence continues at coordinate 25,534 of JAZOSA010000097.1, read as the reverse complement.
TCGACGCTTTCGCACCACGTCTTTCATTCTTCTGGTGTTCAGGCATGAACCACTTCATGGAAATCGCTAAGATGCGTGCAGCTCGTATGTTATGGGCTAAGATCGTCAAGACTTTCAATCCTAAGAGCGAAAAGTCATTGGCACTCCGTACACACACTCAAACATCAGGTTGGTCATTGACAGAACAAGACCCATTCAACAACGTAGCTCGTACATGTATCGAAGCTATGGGCGCAGCACTCGGCCACACACAATCATTGCACACCAATGCTTTGGACGAAGCTATCGCTCTTCCTACAGACTTCTCAGCACGTATCGCTCGTAACACTCAAATCTACATCCAAGAAGAAACTAACGTATGTAGAGTTGTTGACCCATGGGCAGGTTCATATTACATTGAATCATTGACAAAAGAAATCGCCGACAGAGCTTGGGAACACATCATGGAAATCGAAGCTATGGGCGGTATGGCAAAAGCTATCGAGACAGGTCTTCCAAAGATGCGTATCGAAGAAGCAGCAGCACGCAAACAAGCTCGTATCGACGCTGGCAGCGAAATCATCGTTGGTATCAACAAGTTCCGTCTCGAACATGAAGACGCTATCGAAACTCTCGAAGTCGACAACACTGCAGTTCGCGAATCACAAATCAAACGTCTCAACGACTTACGCGCTAAACGTAACCAAGCTGACGTTGACCGTTGTTTAGCAGCTATCACAAAAGCAGCTGAAACAGGCGAAGGCAACTTGTTAGAATTAGCAGTTGAAGCAGCTAAATGCCGCGCAACATTAGGCGAAATCTCTATGGCTTGTGAAAAAGTAGCAGGACGTTATAAAGCAGTTATTCGTACAATCTCAGGAGTTTATTCTATGGAAACAAAAGGTGATGCTAAATTCGCAGAAGCAGTCGCTAAAGCTGACGAATTCGCTAAAGTTGAAGGACGCCGTCCTCGTATCATGATCGCTAAGATGGGTCAAGACGGTCACGACCGTGGCGCTAAAGTCGTAGCAACAGGTTACGCTGACATAGGCTTCGACGTTGACATGGGACCATTGTTCCAAACACCAGCAGAATCAGCACGTCAAGCAGTTGAAAACGACGTTCATATCCTCGGCGTTTCAAGTTTGGCAGCAGGTCACAAGACTCTCGTTCCTCAAGTTATCGAAGAACTTGAAAAGTTAGGCCGCCCAGACATCATGGTAGTTGTTGGTGGTGTTATCCCTCCACAAGATTATCAATTCTTGTACGACGCTGGCGCAGCAGCTATCTTCGGACCTGGCTCAGTCATCAGCGACTCTGCAATCAAGATGTTAGACTTGTTATTAGCAGCAAGAGGATAATATAGTCAACAGACAACTGACAACAGTCAACAGTCTTTGACAATAAACATAAAAGGCTAAAGGAGATTTCCTTTAGCCTTTAATTGTTAATTATTAATTGTAAATTATTTCACAACAAGTTTTTCAACTTTACCGTTTACGTTAACGAAGTAAACTCCTGTATTTAAGTCTTTGATATCTATTGTTGCGTTTTCAGTGACATTAACATCTTTTACGCAGCGTCCTGTCATATCAAAAATCTTAACATTTGCATCGCCATTTGAAATAATCTTAACTTCAGTTGAAGCAGGATTTGGATAAATAGCGCAATTGTTTTCTAATTCAGTTACGCCTTCACCGTTATTATTGCCTTTATGTTTTGCAATAGCAGCATCAACTTCAGAGATAAGGTGTTGTGTTGATTCTATTGGCCAAATATCATTGATGATGATTGTACGGTCAGGAGCGATAAGTTTTACAGTTGCGAAGAATTGTACGCCATAAGCCTCACAGATATTGTGAACGTCATCACCTTCTGTAAATTTATGGATAATTGGGAAGTCGGTTTGATAGTCTACGCTCCACCAGTTAGCGCTAAGACTGTCGCCTGTTGGGTCGATACCAATGAAATAAACTTCGTCCTGATTTGCGCCATAGTTATAATATGTTTCAGCGACAATTTGAGAGAACTGACCTTCTGGATCTGTTGTTTCTGTAAAGAAGAAATAAAGGAATGCATATTGGTCATTATCTAAGATGTCGTACAAATGCACTGGTCTTTCATAATCATCAATACAGAAAAAGTCTGGAGCTGTTGTTTGTGCCTTAACGCCAAAAGCAAGCATCAAGACAACGATTAAAGATAAAAATCTCTTCATAAGCGTTTGTGTTTAATTGTTATTGTTATTGTTAATAATTTATTTTTTTGCTGTGAGTTTTGAGCATCGAGCCTTGAGCAATTTTCAATTTTCAGTTTTCAATTTTCAATTGCTCACGGCTCATTGCTTATTATTTCTTGACAAAGCGTTTTACCACTTCACCGTTTTCTGTAACAACTTTCACGAAGTAAATTCCGCTGTTCAAATTAGCGACATTGATAGCTGACTGCTGACCGCTGATAGCTGACAGCTCTTGGCGTCTTCCATAAACATCGTAAATCTCTATAGTCAGTGTCTGAGTCTCAATATAGAGTCTGTCGTTAACCGGATTTGGATAGATTACAAAGTCATTTTCAGCGACTTCGACATTGCCATCAGGATTTATTGGGTCTTCGCCTTCAGCTGGTGTTGTAGCGCAGGCTTCATTTGAATGTTCTGATTCGCCAACTGTATTGACGGCTGTCACTGTGAAACAATATTCAGTTTCTGGGTTAACCAAAATTTCAACTTCAGTTCCCATCACTTGACCATCGCCAACGAGATTACCTTTATAGTAAACATAATAGAAGATAGCGGTTTCAACAGCTTCCCATTCTATCACAATAAGACCTGAGTTTTCAGCATAAACATTGATTACTGGAGCGGCAGGAACTGTTGTTGGTTCTGGATATTCTGGATCGTCATCGTCGTCGCCATCATCTTCGCCTTCAGTTTGTGTTGTAGCACATACTTTAACAACATCGCTTTCGCCTGTTGGATAAACTGCTGAAACTTCGAAGCAGTATTCTGTACCTGCTGTCAAGTCTTCAAATGTGTATGTTGTTTCTGTTAAGCCTAAGATATTTGTTGCGAAACCTGAAGGAGTATAGATGTTATAACTTGTTGCGCCGTCAACAGCTTCCCATGTTAATGTCACTGTTGTTTCTGTTGTAGTAGCGACTACATTTGGAATTTCCAATTCTGTTGGTTCTTCTGTATTGTCGTCACCATCATCGTCGCCAGTGTTATCGTCACCTTCAGTTTGTGTTGTAGCACATACTTTAACAACATCACTTTCGCCTGTTGGATAAACTGCAGAAACTTCGAAGCAATATTCTGTACCAGCTGACAAGCCTTCAAATGTGTATGTTGTTTCTGTTAAGCCTAAGATATTTGTTGCGAAACCTGAAGGAGTATAGATATTATAACTTGTTGCGCCGTCAATAACTTCCCATGTTAATGTCACTGTTGTTTCTGTTGTAGTAGCGACTACATTTGGAATTTCCAATTCTGTTGGTTCTTCTGTATTGTCGTCACCATCATCGTCGCCTGTGTTATCGTCACCTGTAACGAGGTTGTCATTGATTATTCCAACGACTTGGTCTGTTGAAGTGATAGGCCAAATTTCCTCAAGAACGATATCATGATTTGGAGCGATAAGAATCAAAGCTGGTGTAAAGACGCCAGTCATTCCACCATATGTCTGAGAGAGGTTGTATGCGCCTTGATCTTTTGCAACTAAAGGAAATTCAGCTTCATTCAGATATGCCCATTGATTAAGGAGTACATTTTCATTAGCAGGGTCTATACCAATCATATAAACATCATTTTGGTTTTCACCCAAATTATTATACACTCCGTTTATTATTCCAATCAAGGCATCTGAAGTTGATTGATAATTAAGGAAAAACAGCAATGCATGCTGTCCATTGTCGAGTACTTCAAACAATGTCTTTTCTGTTCCGTTATCAGAAAAAGTGAAATCTGCTGCTTCTGTTATAGCCAATCCTTGTGCCTTAACATTGAAAGCAAGCATCAAAACAACGATTAAAGATAAAAATTTTCTCATAAGCTTTGTATTTTGTTGATTATTGTAATTTATTTGCTGTGAGCAACAAACTATGAGCAATTTTCAGTTTTCAATTTTCAATTGCTCAAGACTCATTGCTTATCATTTCTTAACAAATCTCTTAACCACTTCCCCGTTTTCTGTAACAACCTTCACGAAATAAATTCCGCTATTCAAATTAGAAACATCTATGGATGATGTCTGTTGTCCGTTGACTGTTGTCTGTTGACCAACAACAACGCCAGTTATTGTGTAAACGACAACTTCCTCGACTTCAACTTCAGTCTCAATATAAAGTCTGTCGTTAACCGGATTTGGATAGATGTTGAAATTGTCTTCAACAAGTTCTATGTTTCCTTCCGTTGTTGTCACGAACTCCACTTTTGTTATCTCGCCCCATTCGCCTTGAGCGTTCTTGCCTTGAGCGATGGCATAGAATTCTGTATTTTCATGCAAGTCAACCCATTCCCATCTGTCAATATCATAAAGAGCGTATGGGTCAGTATGGATAATCTTCATTGTAGAGTCAGCTCCGATTGAATCAGCGTATGATTTTTCAATGAGGATGTAATGATATTCTGCTGTTTCTTCGTTTGGTGTTGCTGTCACGAAGACTGAAGTATTTGTCAGGACTTCCACTTGGAGGTCGATGACAGAAACGCCGTTGCCGCCGAGCACTTCTGTTGTAACTTTTTGTCTATCTATCTGAATGTTTTCGCCTTCAATATCTTTTGACAATACGAAAATTGTATATTCTGTATTAGGAATAAGTTCATTCCATAAGTGTGTTGAAGGACCTTGTCTTTCGATGCTCCATTCTTCGATAAGTTGTTCCAATGTCACGCCGAAAACCATAGTCCATTGTTCCATTGAAGATTCTGTATCGAGCAAGATATAATAAGAAGCACATTCACCTGCTGGAGTGAATGACACATCAACAGTTGTTGTAGTTACGTCTGTAACTGTTATTTCCACCATAGGATTCTGTTCTTCTGGATTTTCTTCATCGTCGTTACCGCATTCATATTCTTCGATGCCGAAAGGAGTAAGAGCTGAGATGATGTCGCTAGCTTCTTTCATTGGAGAAATGTCTTGAAGCGCGATGCTCTTGTCTGGAGCGATGAGAAGTGTTGTTGGATATTCCCATACTTGATAAAGCACTCTTGTGATATCGAAAGCGTCGCCTTCCATGCCGTTGCTTTCGTCGGTATTATGAATCATTGGGAACTCGATTCCGTATTCTTCAACATACTTCTTTGTTATGTTTGAAGTTCCGTTAGGCACTACGCCGATGAAGAACACATCGTGTTGGTTGCAACCTAATTTCTTGTAAGCCTCAACCAATGGAGGTGTCACTTCTGGTGTTGCTTCGTTTGTTCTTGTGTTGAAGTGCAACAATACATGCTGTCCGCCTTCGAGGATTTCATATAAGTTAATTTCATTACCGAAGTAATCTGTAGTAGTAAAATCTGGAGCCTGTGTCAATTCAGTTTGTGCGTTCAATCCGAGACTGAACATCAAAGCGATAAGGATAGATAATAATTTTTTCATAATAGTTTTACGTTTAATGATGGTCACAAATATAGAAAATATATTTAATAAAAAAAAGGCAGTCGCCAAAATTTTAGCGACCGCCTTTTAGTATTAAAAAATCCTTTGTCAGATTACATTATTCAATGACTAACTTTTGGATATTGTGGTTTCTATCTTGTTGAACTGAAACGAAGTAAACGCCTTTGTTCAATCCTTCAACATTGATAGAGACGTTGCTCATATCTGTTGCAGAAACTTGTTTTACACAGCGACCTGTCATGTCGAAGATGCTGATTTGAGCTTCGCCGTTCATTGCAGATTTGATGCTAATCATTGATTGAGCTGGGTTAGGATAAATGTTGAAACCAGCTTCTGTTTCTACTAATCCGTCAGCATCTGTTGAGAATGTTACGACTGCTGTTTCGCCCCATTCATTACCAGCGTTGAGAGCTGTACCCAAAGCAACATATTCTGTGTTAGGTGTAAGGTTGTCCCATGTTGATTCTGATGCTTGGTAGAATGGATAACCATCGTTACGGATTTGTTGGATCAAAGATTCTGCACCGAAAGTATCAAAAGTTGTTTTTGTAACAACGCCGAAGTGGAATTCTACTGTGAAATCGTTTGGTGTTGCTGATACTGTAACGCTTGTTGCTAATGGTTTAACATTCAAGCTAACTTCAGCTGGACCGATTGGTTGTTCAACGACGAATTCTTGTATTGTTGGAGCGAACCATTGACCTTCACCGTTTCTACCAACAGCAACGATGTAGTAAGGAGTATTAGGTTGGAATCTTGGAGTTCCGTTTTCGTCCTTAAGTGGGAGTTCGTATGTTTCTGCATCGCAGAATGGATAACCGTCATTAGCGAGTGCGTTAAGGAAGACGAATTGGTTTTCTGTTGGGAAGCCAGCGTCTGCGCCTTCGTCATAGTAATCTTTTCTTGTGAAGCCGAAGTGATAGTCAGCTGTTGATTCGTTTGGTGTTGCTTTTGCTACGAGGTGTGAAGCTGAGATTTGGATGTCGAAAGTAAATTCTACTTTACCATCATCACCTGGGCATAATGTCTTTGTTTCAAGAACTGATTTTTCACCGTTTTCACCATCGTGACCGACAGCTTGTGCGTAAACATAGTATGTTGTTGATTCTGTCAAGCCTTCGAATGTGTATGAAAATTCGCTGTTTTCTGCTAATGTACCGTTAGCGATAACTTCTTCAGATGTCAATTGTGCTGATTCTGAAATTGTGTAGTAGAATTTATCTACAGCGACGTTAGCGCGGAAGTCAACGTGAACTTTTGTTGAAGCTTCGAGGATGTCTTTACCTGTTGCGCCATCAACTTTTGTTGTTACAACAGAAACTGATGGAGTTTGGTTGCCACAGTAGCTTTCTTCAATATCGAAGTTTGTTGTGAAGTATTCAACCATTGAAGAGGCTGATTGTGGATAATAGTCTTGAAGAACGATTTTACGGTCTGGAGCAATGAGGATACATGTTGGGTGAGCTGTAATACCATACATTTGTTCAATCTCGTCACCTGTAACACCGCCTGTTTGTGTGTGGATTGTTGGGAATGGAATATCAAATTGTGCAAACCATTGACCAATTGAATAAGATGCGTTATAGTCGACTGGTGAAACTTCCATAAAGTAGATGTCACCTTCATTGCAACCTAACATATAGTAAGCATCAATGAGTCTTGGTGTTGTTTCCTTACATGGAACACATGTTGAGAAGAAAAAGTCAATCAATACATATTGACCGCCGTCTAAGATTTCAAAGAGATCGATTTTTTCGCCATTATGAGCTGTAGATGTGAAGTTAACAGCTTCTGTTAATGTTGTTTGTGCGCTAACGCTGATGCTTAAGAACAAAGCGAAAGCAAGTGTTAAAAATTTTTTCATTCTTTTTTAATTAAAATTAATTTTTATGTGTTTGAAAATGATTTGCAAAGTTAAGATAATTTTAAAAACTGAAAGGCATTTTTTTTAAAAAAAGTAATAATTTGCTATGAGCAATGAGTTATGAGCTGTGAGCAATGTTTTTAAATTATGCATTGTGAATTTAAAAATTCTTTAACGCGTCTCGTAAAAATAAAAAAGGACGCGATAAATCACGTCCCTACTAATTTTCAGTTTTCAACTTTCAATTTTCAATTACTTCTTAATAAATCTCTTCACCACTTCGCCGTTTTCAGTCTTGACTTTAACGAAATAAATTCCGCTGTTCAAATTAGCAACATTGATAACTGACCGCTGACCGCTGATAGCTGACAGCTCTTGGCGTCTTCCATAAATGTCATAAATCTCTATTGTCAGAGTCTGTGTCTCAATATAAAGTTTGTCGTTCACCGGATTTGGATAAACGTTGAAGTCATTTTCAAACATTTCAGCATTGCCAGTCAATGAGGTGATGAATTCCACTTTTGTTATCTCGCCCCATTCGCCTTGAGCGTTCTTGCCTTGAGCGATGGCATAGAATTCAGTGTTGGCGTTCAAGTTAACCCATTCCCATTCATCAATTTGGTATAAAGGATATGTATCTGCCTGAAGGACCTTCATTGTTGAGTCGACGCCTATTGAATCTGCATAAGATTTTTCGATGAGTATATAATGATATTCTGATGTCTCTTCGTTTGGCGTTGCTGTCACGAAGACTGAAGTATTCGACATCACTTCAATATCGAGAGTGATGACAGAGACGCCGTTGCCGCCGAGAGTTCCTGTCAACACTTTCTTTGTTTCCATTGGCAACGCATTGCCTTCTGCATCTTTAGGCAAGACGTAAATTGTATATTCCGTGTTAGGAGTTTGTTCGTCCCAAGTGTAGGTGTAAGTTTCGTTTTTCTCTATGCCCCACGACACTACCAAATCCTCTTCCGACATCGCAAACATTGTTGTCCATTGTTCCATCTCCGCTTCGGTGCTGAGCATAAAATGATATGAAGCACAATCGCTTGGAGTGAAAGTAGCAGTTATTTCTGTAGGTGTCACCTCGCCTATTGCCACATCGACTGCAGGAGCGTCGCAGCTGTGTTGTTCAATGCCGAATTGTTCGAGCTGCTCGATGATATACTGTGTTTCTCTTGCTTTGATAGAATCGTAATTGATGTCCTGCAACAAGATTTTACGGTCAGGTGCTATCAATACCAATGAAGGATATGATGGAATATTATAAGCTTTTTGAATCTCTGTTCCTCCTAATTCCCTGCTTATTGTAGGATATTGAACGCCGTATTTCTCAGCCCACCACTGAGCAATCTCAGCATCGTCAGAATGAGTCACTTCCATAAAGAACACATCGTGATTGTTACATCCAAATGCTTCGTATGCCTCAACGACATAAGGAACGACTCTTTGACAAGGAGGACATGAATAGAAATAGAAATCTATGAGAACATGCTGTCCTCTGTCTAAGATTTCAAATAAGTTTATGACTTCTTCGCCATAACAATCTGTTCCTGTGAAGTCGACAGCTTCTGTTAAAGAAGTTTGAGCTTTTACATTAAAACCCAATATTATCAATAAGATAAGTGATAAAAATTTCTTCATAAAATAAAATTTTGTTAACTTGGCAAAGATAGTATTTTTCACGCAAATAAATATTGTATCCTTTTTAAAAAACATAAATTTTTAAGGTAATATTTTATTATTTTTGCGAAAGCTAGCACGTTTAAACGTGTCTTTATAATTTATAACTATTGTCATCATTCAAATGTGGACAAAGTCTGTTGTCTGTTGTCCGTTGTCTGTTGACCAAAAAAATATTATGAAAAAAAGAGAGATTATAAAAAAAGGATTTTCAAAGCTTATCAAGGAAGACAAATTGAAAACTGTTGCTGAATTTGTCGAGAATCCTAGTGAATTTATCAGTTTATTGAAAAGCTTCTGGCATCACGACGAGGAGTGTCAGAAACAATTTGACGAGTTCAGCGAGAACACCATTTCGAATTTTCATATTCCTTACGGTGTTTCTCCAAATGTGATTATCAACGGTGAGACATATATCGTTCCTATGGTTATTGAGGAGAGTTCTGTCGTTGCAGCCGCTTCTGCCGCAGCCAAGTTCTGGGGCGAACGCGGAGGCTTCCACGCTGAAATAGTCGATGTGAAGAAGGTCGGTCAAGTGCATTTCTGCTGGAAAGGAAATAAAGAGACATTGTTAAACCTCATGCCTGAAATCAAGGCAGAACTTCTGCGCAGCACCGCTTCCATCACCGAGAAGATGGAGAAACGCGGTGGCGGCATCCTCGACATCGAACTCATCGACTTCACCGATAAAATCGAAAACTATTATCAGCTTCGCGTCACTTTCAACACCTGCGACTCTATGGGAGCCAACTTCATCAACTCGATTTTGGAAAGCTTCGGACGCAGTCTGCAGGAATTTTTCTCAAGGCAAGAAAACTTGAAAGAAGAAGAAAGAGCTGTTGAAGTTGTGATGTGCATCTTGTCAAACTACACTCCTGAATGCAAGGTGAAAGTCTGGGTGGAATGTCACACCGACGAACTCAACGGTGTTTATGAGCAACTCGACGGCAAGGCTTTCGCTGCTAAATTCAAAAAAGCCGTCGACATCGCTCACATCGACGAATATCGCGCCACGACACACAACAAAGGAATATATAACGGCATCGACGCCGTCGTCATAGCAACGGGCAACGACTTCCGCGCCGTGGAAGCAGCAGGTCATGCCTACGCAGCAAGAAACGGTCATTACGCAAGTCTCTCTTACGTTGACATTCACGACGATATATTCAGATTTACTCTTGAAGTTCCTTTAGCACTCGGCACAGTCGGCGGTCTCACTTCATTACATCCATTGGCAAAGAAATCTCTAGAGTTGATGGGCAATCCTTCAGCGAAACAACTGATGATGATTGCCGCGACAATGGGACTCGCAAATAATTACGCAGCAGTCAAGTCATTAACAACCAAAGGAATCCAGCAAGGACATATGAAAATGCACCTCGCGAATATCCTCAACCAACTCGGAGCTACGGAAAATGAAAAAACGTTGGCAACAGAATATTTCAAAGACAAAACCGTTTCATATTCTGAAGTCGAGAAATTCCTTAATACAATGCATAATGCAAAATGATTATTATGAATTGTGAATTATGAATTATGAATTAACTAAAAGTTATGGTTTTTAAATCGAATGGCAAGTTTTTGTTAACGGGAGAATATCTCGTTTTGAAAGGTGCGACGGCGCTGGCTTTACCTTTGAAAAAAGGACAAAGTCTTGATGTTGAAACATTAGACAGCAACGAAGGTCTCATCCATTGGGATGCTTTTTATAAGACAACATCCCAAGTTCAGAGTTCAGAGTTCAGAGTTCAGAGTTCAAATTATCATTGGTTTTCAGCAGTTTTAGATAAAAATGATTTCAGCATAAAAAGCACTGACGACAAGGAGAAGGCGGAACGATTGTCTGACATTTTATCGAAGGCAAAGTCATTGAACGGAAATATTTTCACAGAGCCTCACGACTATAAGTTTACCACGCACCTGGATTTCGACCCGCAGTGGGGTCTCGGCAGCAGTTCCACATTAATTAATAATGTAGCGGAATGGGCAGAGATAAATCCTTATAAACTTTTGGACCAAACATTCAAAGGCTCAGGTTACGACATCGCCTGCGCCAAATCCAACAACCCGATTTTCTTCAGAGTGATGACCGAAGACCCTCAGTCAATCAGTCAAAACATAGAATCTGCCAACTTCAACCCTGTCTTCAAAGACAATCTTTATTTCGTCTATCACGGTCATAAACAGAACTCCGCCAGAGAAATAAAGGCGTTTTTAAGCAAGGAAAAGAACTTCGACAAAGAGATAAAATCTATCAGCGAAATCAGCAAGGCATTACCTAATGTTCAGACACTTAGAGACTTCTGCTATTTCATAAAAATACACGAAGAGATAACAGCAGCCTGCTTGGAACAGAAACGCCTCAAAAAATATTTTAACGACTTTGAAGGAGAGATAAAATCGCTCGGAGCATGGGGCGGCGACTTCTTCCTTGTGGCAACCGAATGGGACGAAGAAAAAGTTAAGAAATATTTTGATAGTAAAGACCTTAACATTGTTTTTAAATATAACGATATAGTATTGTAGCATTGAGCTACGAGCCATGAGCTGTGAGCAAACTTTCAACCACAGCTCATTTCTCAAAGCTCACAACTCATAGCAAAATGAATAATAACCAAATAATAAAACGCAGTCCGTCTAACATCGCAATCGTGAAATATTGGGGCAAGCACGGAAATCAGCTTCCAAACAACCCTTCGATAAGTTTCACTCTAAGCAACTGTTTCACAGAGACAAAAGTCACTTGGAAAGAAAACAATCTCGACATTACCACGATGGATTTTTATTTTGAAGGAAAAGAAAATCCAGCGTTTAAAAGTAAAATCGAGAAGTTTCTTAACGCTAACGAGCAATATTTCACATTCTTAAAAGGATTAGATTTAAAGATTGAAAGTTATAATTCATTTCCGCATTCTTCTGGCATAGCATCAAGCGCATCTTCAATGAGTGCATTGATTATGTGTTTGTTAGCAATAAAATACAAAGACAAAGAAATCGACTTGCAAGAAGCGTCATTCTTGTCGAGACTAGCATCTGGAAGCGCATCACGTTCTGTTTATCCGACAATGACATTATGGGGAGAAACACCATCATTATCAAATAGTTCTGACGAATATGCAATTCCTATCGGCGATATGATACATCCTGTTTTCAAGACCTATCACGATACTATTTTGATTGTTAGTTCAAAGGAAAAAAGCGTCTCAAGTCGCGCCGGACATTCACTGATGGAGACTCATCCGATGGCGGAGATGCGTTATGCGACGGCAAGAAAAAACACTGAAGACTTATTAACAATATTAAAAAACGGTGATTTAGAAGGATTTATAAGAATCGCCGAAGAAGAAGCAAATCAGCTTCACGATTTGATGGCGACTTCCACCCCATCATACACACTCAAAGAACCTAACACGATAAATATTATTAATAAAATTTTAGAATTCAGAAAAGGCACTTGTCTTCCAATATGTTACACATTAGATGCAGGACCTAACGTACATCTTCTATATCCAGACTCATGTGCCGAACAAGTACATAAATTCATTGAAGAAGTGCTAAAGGATTATTGCTTTGAAAACAAATACATAAACGACAAAGTTTCTCTTTAAAAATTCTGGAATTTGATCATTGTACAGACGTGTCAATGATGTCATTCTGTTACAAATATCGTATTCATACACAAATTACATCATTGACGCGTCTCTACTAATTTCACTAAACATGAGAAAATATAACGGCAAACTCATATTATTCGGGGAATATTCGATGATATTCGGTTCGGAAGCATTGCTGATTCCGTATTATTCGGCATTTGGAGAATGGAGTTCAGTGATAAACCGACCTTCAGAAAGAGGATTCGAATCTAACGCAAGCATCCGTAAGTTTTACGACTATCTTCGTGAACATGAAGAGTTTAGGATTCTTGATTTAAGAAGATTCGATATGGAACTTAACGCAGGATTATTCTTCGACTCCACTATTCCCCTCGGTTATGGTGTTGGCAGCTCTGGAGCATTGGTAGCTGCGATTTTTGACCGTTATAAGTTAATAGAAATTAACGATGTTCCTAAATTGAAAGACTTTCTTGCAAAGATGGAGAGCTTCTTTCATGGCAGCAGTTCCGGTATGGACCCATTGCAATGTTATTTAGGAAAACCTTTTATTTTAAGTCAACAGACAACGGACAACGGACAACAGAGTTCATTCACAATGTTAGACGATGATTTCATCTCAGACGATATTCATATCTTCTTGATTGACACTAAGATAAAAAGTCCTACAGCTCCTTTGGTTGAGAAATTCAAAGAATTGAGAAAAAACAGTTCTTATCTTGACAAGTTTGATAATGAATATGTTCCTATCGTAAGTAAATGTATCAAATCATTGATTGATAAAAAAGATGATGAGTTTTACGAGCATTTATCTCAACTTTCAAGACTACAAATTGAGTTATTATCGCATACAATTCCAGAAGAAATGAAGAATTTTTTCTTAACAGATATTAAGAAAGATGGTTTTCAAGTAAAATTATGCGGTGCTGGCGGAGGCGGATTCTTACTAGGATTTACAAAAGACATTGAAAAAACCAATAATTATTGGCAAAACACAGAATATCATATTCATTGGGTAAAATAATTTATTAAAAACATAACACACTTATGGTATAATATTTGTTTTATTTTGTCACGTTAATAACTTAAAAAATAACTAAATTAAAACTAAACAAAATGAAAAAACACATCTTAACTTTAGCAACTATTCTTTTATTAGGAATAAGCTCTTGCGCCCAAAATGGCATGACAACATTAGAACAACTTCCTGCAACAGCACAAGAATTTGTTAAAACTTATTTCAGCGATTACACAATCCAATACATCTTCTGCGACAAGGAATTCGCTGATGTTGATTACAAAGTTCGTTTTGAAGACGGCACCGAAGTTGAATTCAACGCCAAAGGCGATTGGACTAACGTAAGCAGCAAAAAACAATGTATTCCTACAGCTTTCATCTTAAGCGAAATCACAAGTTATGTAAATGCATATCATAAAGATATGTGTATCACTGACATTGAAAGAGAATTCAATCGTATCACAGTAGAACTTAACGATACATTAGAAATTGAATTCAACAGCAAAGGAAAACTTATCTCTTACGACGATTAAGAATTCATTGACAGTACATACAATTTCAATCGGCTTTTTGAGGTTATGAAGAATGACTTTCAAGAAGCCGATATTGCTATAATAAATCTAGAAAGACGCCATTCTTTAAATTATTACGACAGCACTTTCTCAATAAAAAATCTCCAACAACTTGCAGATCAAATTATTGGAGATTGTATTATTGATTAATAATAAACTACATTCAGATTAGGCAGTTTCATTTTAAGGTATTCGATATACTTGCTCTTGACCTTTGTCTTATAAGCCTTAAGATGTTTCAAAGAATCAAGATTTTCCAATGGAGTCACGCTCTTTATGTAAGTATTCACTATCGACAAATCTTCCAAAGCATTGAATTCTGCCAAAGGTTTAAGATTTCTTACCGAAGTACCACTAACGTTAAGAACCTTTATATTTCTCAAATCCGCTATAGGAGTCAAATCTGCAACCGGTGTATTTTCAATGTTTAAGTTCTTCAGTGAATGAGCGTTAATCAAAGGAACGATATTATCTACAGGATTTCCGCTCACCGACAAGACTTCCAAGTATTCCTTATCACTCAACGGAGTAAGGTCTTGAATCTGATTGTTATTGATTATTAACTTTTTCAAGAACGCCATCTGTCTTAATGGTTCCAGACTATACACTACATTAGTTGGATCAACTTCAACTTCTTCAATATCAATGATAGACTGCAACTGTTCTGCAGTAGGATTAGAGTCACACAAAAGATGACTGTTAAAGATTTCACGCCATGCCAAGTCAAGATTGCCCCACCATAACCTCAAGTCATCTGTCTGATACACAACCGTCACCTGTCTTTGTTTTCCCTTCAATGCAACGACTTCATCTCTATTGACCTTACTTCCATCTGCATACACTTTCGATAAGTTGGAAAGTTCGTGAAGTGGTTTTAAAGATGCGACCTTTGTATTTTCTATATTGAGTTCTTTTAAGTTTTTCAGATTAGATAAAGATGTCAGGTCTGAAATCACAGTATTTTTAATATTCAGCGACTTAAGATGATACAAACCATAAAGTGGCGACAAGTCATCAATTTTAGAATCCGACATATCAAGAAACTCTATGTTAGTCAAACGACTGATAGGTTCAGCATCTTGAATGAAGCGATTTATCTTAAGGTTCTTTATATTAATAATGGAGTGTAATTCTTCCTTTGAAGGTTTCTTACTTGTCATAGCCTGATCTGTCAACAAATCCTTCCAGAAAGAAGGAAGTGCATTCCACCATAACTCTAAGGCCTTAGTTTCGTAAATCACAAGAACATTTGGATTAGAACTCTTAAATAAGTCTGTCATTTTCTTATCAACCAATGAGTTATCGCAATAAATCTTACTTAGTCGAGACATTTTGCTCAAAGGCATCAAATCTGAAATCTGTGTATTTGAGAAATTGACTTCATTAAGTTTATCCAAACCACTCAATGGCGACAAGTCAGTTACCTTAGTTCCTTCAATATTAAGAAAATGAAGATTATCAAGACTTTGCAGCGAATCTATATTTGTCACAGGAGTGTTAGAAATGTCTAAGTCATATAATTTCAACAAGTTAGACAGTGGATTCAAATCTGCAATTTGTGTTCCTGACAAGTTAAGAGTTGTCAAGTTAACACAAGCAGTCAAAGGAGTTATGTTGTTGATATTAGTGTTTGCCAAGGATAAAGTGTTCAAATCTTCGAAGAAAGACACCACAGAAATATCGTTTATTTGAAGATTATCGGCTTTAAAATTATGGACGACATTAGCATATTTCAAATTAGAGATATCCTTAACTCTCGTATTACTGATATTCAAATCCTTGATTTTATTCAAGTTACGAATTGGATTTATATCTGTCACATTTGTTCCTGAACAGTCGAGGAAACGTAAGTCTGACAATTCTGCCAGAGGGTCCAGATTTGTGATTTTTTTATTGTCAGACACATTGACTTCTGTTGTCTTCACAATCTGCTGAAGTATATCATAAATAGGTGATAACGATGCTTTTACAGTATCTTCAGTCCAACGAGACACCACGTCATTGATATAAATCACAGTATCAGGTTGATGTCCATACAATTCATCAACGCGATCCATTGACAAAGTATCGTCTCCGACAATCATGAAAGAATCTCTCAATGCGAAGTCCTTCTTTACCAGCACAGTATATCCATTGGTTAGAATTCTATTCACCTCACACATTTCCAAGTCATCGTCAACGAAGTAATCTTTACCGAAGTAATTTTTCCATGCGGTACTCATTGAGTTCCACCAGTTATACAATTCCTCTTTTGCATTTGGTTTGGTGGTATAGAAACTGACTATTTTGAGTTCTTTTTTATAGCTGTCGAGGTTTATTTCAAGGAAGCGGTTTTTGGTATTATTTACGGACTCGCCAGTAATAGTTTTACCTGCTATTGTCCTAACCATCGCCACCTTGAAGAATGTCTCGCCATATTCATTTATCTGTGGCGTAACGCTTTGAATATCAAAATTAAATTCAACATTATCAAAGAAGAAATCAATATCTTTAAGATAAGCCTGAATATCTTTATTTATTGATGTTCCTCTATTTTCATCGAGGTCGTCTTCCACTTGTACCTGATCATCTCTAAAGACTTTATTATAGCTTTCCTTAAAGATGATATCTTTCTCTTGTGCATAATTTTCAGGGTCGCCGATGAAGTTAAGAGTCTCTTGAAGATATCTAACCATCTGATGCACTTGAGATTCATACTCTTTTATGTCCTTGTCAGACAAATATACCTGAGCATTGATGAAGAAGGAAGAAAATAATAATATTGAAAATATTAATAGTTTTTTCATTGTTATTTATTGATATTTGGTTGATAAAACTTCAGGAGTTCATTTTTTTCTTCATCTTTCAAGAAGATAAGGTTAGAGATGAGCCAACCAGTATTATACCCTTCTCTATTGAACCACGACACCTCAAAATACCAATTATCTATTTGAAAGACATGGAATTTCTCGCTATTGATTTTTTCAAAAACCAGATTACCGCATTTCACTTCATAAAAGAATATAGAAAGGAAATCTGGCGAGTATGAATTAGATGCGTAATATTCAATACATTCTGGTGTTTTAAAAACCTTATGGATATTCATAAAATCCAACTCATGACTCATTGGATGCAGGAAATGCTTCTGCTGTTCTGCGATATCGCCTTTAGGGAACAATTTACTGAAGTCGGAGAAGTACACATTTGTGAGCACCCATTTAGACCCGAGGTTTTCCTGTTCCACAGCGAATATCATGCTGATATCGACTTTTTCACCTTTCATTTTAAATGTTGCCGACACTTCTGAGTACCATTTTCCGCCGAGGAATTCAAAGTAGTTAGAATCAGCTTTTGTAAGGTCGTCGATGAAGTAGTCGCGCAAAGAACCATTAGTTCTATTGTTTTCCATATCAAACAAAAGAGGCAGCGTCGTCTTACGTTTCATTCTGCTGCGATAGTCGGAGGAATCGGGATGGATTTTAACGCCATATTGATCCTCTTCATAATTGAATCGACTCATAAACTGACTCATTTGTTTTGTCATGGTATACAACGCCCTCTCGTCATTCTGTATGTCACCGAGATTTGTATACACCTGAGCGTCAGTCGTTTTAGTAACGAGACTTAGAAAAATGAAAGTCCAGATGAAGAAAAATTTTCTCATTTCAACATTTTAAAAAGCCAAATAAGACGCGCCAATGCATAACATTGACACGTCTTTACAAGCCTATTATCGTTATTTAACTGAAGTTTCTTTAACTCTCATATCACCGAGTAACACATCCCAGAAGCCGATGAGGCGTCCGCCGATTTGAGTTTCCTTACGTTTCACATAAACGGTGATATCTTTTTTGGTTGTATCTTGATAAATGAGGCGACCTTCTTTGTCGAAGCCTTTAAATGTCTGGAACACAGTGATAACGCCCACATAAGTTCCATCAGGCTGACGTTGCAAATCGCTCACGTATTCTATCTTATACCAGTCTATTTCCACGCGGTCGTAGTTAAGGCGCATCAATCTTTCAAAATATTGGCGGACCTTATAATATTTAACTTCATTTGATGACAATGAAGACACGCCGATTTCTGCATCTGGTGCGAAGAGTTCTTCAGCACGGTCGATGACTCTATTCGCTTCGCTCCAAGGAGTTTCCTTAGAACCTACGATTTTAACATATTTGCTTAAGTCACGAACTTTTTCAAGAGCAAGACTATCAACAGCTTGCTTACGATCGTGTGATAATTCTTGAGCTACAATCTGAGTATTGCAAAATGCAAATATTCCGAATAACAAAGTCAATAATATCTTTTTCATGTCTATCAATTTTTAATTAATTCTAACTCAGTGATTTTATTGTTGCCATCATATTTGATGTCATTAACACTAACAGAGACTTTCTTTTGATCCTTGATATAGTTGAGGTATTTCTCTGCTGTTGTAGGTGCGTCATAATCAATGATATCGCCAACATGATAAACGATAATCAAGACAGGAACGTCAGGAGAAGCGAACATTTCCAATGCCTCAGCGATTTTTTCATTAGCGACTTCTGCGTTAGGAGCAGCGGCTATGATAGCGAAATAATCTGATAATGTAGTCTTTGGTTTCTCTTGGTTTTTCTTTTGTTCTTCCAACTCACGCAAACGCTCTTCTTCTGCACGACGCGCTGCTTCTGCAACTTCTTTTTCTATAACTTCTTTAGCTTTAACAATCAAAGCATTAACCTCTTCATTTTGAAGGTCCATCTTTTCTATCTCTTCAACTCTGGCTTTTTGTTCTTCCAAAGTCCATTCTGTTGTGCGTTCAATGATAGCATTCAAATCAGCTTTCGCCTGCTCCACTTTTGCTTCGTATTCTTTCTTGGCTAATTTCTTTTTACTGCTACAACTTGTTGTTCCTCCGATAGTTACAAGAGCTAACATAGCAACAAGGATAAAGTTTTTGATTTGTAATTTCATAGTCCTATTTTAAATTAATTGATTTCTGCAAATATAATAATTTTGAGATTAGGTTTACATTCTTATTTTCATAAAAAAAATTAAGAAATTACATTGTTTTAACACTTTTTTTAAACAAAAACGAAGGTTCTTTCATTATCGTATAATTTTGAAAAAAAGAAATATTTTGAAATGATTTTTTTATGATTTTTGCAGTATGATAAAACATTACAACATACCGATTTTTTTACCAGAACTCGCCTGCCCTTATCGCTGTGTTTACTGCAACCAATTCAGCATTACGGGATTGAACGACATCGTAAAACCTGATGATGTTAAAACAATAATTGACAATCACATATCTTCTTTCAAAGAAGAAAATCGTTTTGTTGAAGTGGCGTTTTTCGGCGGCAATTTCACCGGACTTCCTGTCGGTATGCAGAATGATTATCTCGAAATCGTCCAACCTTACTTAGACAAAGGACTCATTGACGGAATTCGTTGCAGCACGCGACCTGATTATATCACGCTTAAACGCGTCCAAGAAATCAAGCGTTACGGAATGCGCAACATCGAACTCGGAGCGCAAAGCACCAACGATGAAGTATTGAAACTTTGCAAACGCGGACATACTTACGCCGACATCGTTGAAGCATCACAAATAATTCTTTCTGAAGGAATTACACTAGGATTGCAAATGATGACCGGACTGCCTTCCAGCGAAGAAGAAAACGATTTGCAGACTGCAAAAGATATCGTTAATATCGGAGCGAAAGAAACTCGTATCTATCCTTGCATCGTAGTGAAAGACACGGAATTAGAGGCAATGTATCGTTCCGGAGAATATCAAGCGCTTTCTATTGAAGAGGCAGTCAGACGTTCTTCAAAATTATATACATATTTCATTGAAAATGATGTTAAAGTCCTGAGAATCGGGCTGCATGCTTCAGACGAACTCGACAGTTCAGCTTATGTCGCAGGTCCTTATCATAAGAACTTTGCCGAGATGGTCTTCAGTAATATATGGAAAGAGAAACTGACGCAGGCGCTGACGCAGGCGCTGACGCAGATGCAGACGCAGACTATGACACTGACGCAGAATGACATTATTATTAATGTTCCAGAGTCGCAGATAAATCACGCGATTGGATGGAAAGGTGAGAATAAAAAGATTCTTAGCGAGCAATTTGGAAATGTGATTTTTAAGGCTAAAGACGAAAGGCTAAAGACTAAAGATAACAGACATTGTCCACTAAATGAGTTTGATTTTACTATTACTTCAAAAGAAGAACTTCCGACAATCATCGCAGATGGAAGAATGCCGGAGGAAGCGAAGAAAAATCTCAAGAAACTCGGCGATGTCTTGTTTTTAAATCCTACTGAAACAACATACAAATCAATATCTGCTCATCCCGACATTTTCTTCTTTCAAGCAGAAGATGGACTCATTTACGCGCCGAATGCGCCGAAGAGAATCGTCAAGGAATTGAAGAAAAGAATGATAAAATTAACAGAAGGCAATAAAGAAGTCGGGAAAAAATATCCGGAAACGGTTCCATATAACGCTGTCGGAATCGGCGACACTTTGTTACATAATCTAAAACATACCGACGCCACGATTTTGTCTTTATATAAAAATCATATCAATGTAAATCAAGGATATACGAGATGTAACCTTGTGGCGTTGAATGAAAATGCGTTTATTACATCGGATGAAGGCATTTTCAATGCGGTCAACGGACAACAGACAACGGACAACAGCATAGTCGCAGAGACACAAAGACGCAAAGACGCAGAGTGCGATGCTTCGACAGACTCAGCGACCGAAAAGCTCATGGCTCAAAGTAGAGACGCGTCAACGATGTCATTTATAAAGCAAAACGAAAACACTTTTACAGAGGACATCGTTGACACGTCTGTACAAAAGTTCGTTCTTTACATCGACCCGAAACAAATCAAATTAGAAGGTCACGACCATGGATTTTTCCCTGGATGTTGCGGCGTTTGGAAGAACAATCTCATCGTTTGCGGAAGCACAAAAAATCTTAAAGAAAAAGAAGAACTCGATAAATTCCTAAAAGACAACAACTTTAACCTCATCGAATTATACGACGGAGAGCTGGTTGACGTGGGAAGCGTTTTTTTCAATTGAAAGTTGAAAATTGAAAGATGTTTTTAGCGGTCAGCATTGGTGTTAGTGAGATTGCTCACTGCCAAAAAATCTTTTGTCTTTTGCCTTTTGTCTTTTGCCTTTTTCTATCTTTGCAACAAACATTTCCTTATGAAAAAGATAGAACTTTTATCGCCAGCGAAGAATCTGGAAGTTGGCATCGCTGCCATCAACCATGGAGCCGACGCAGTATATATTGGCGGACCTAGTTTTGGAGCTCGTGAGAAGGTCGGCAATAGTATCGAAGACATAGAAGCATTATGCAGACACGCTGCTCTCTTCGATGCAAAGGTGTACGTCACGATGAACACTTTGTTGTACGACAGCGAGTTAGAAGACGCTCGCAAGCTCGCTTACGACTGCTGGAACGCAGGCGTCGATGCGCTTATAGTTCAAGATATGGCATTATTAAATATGGACATACCTCCTATCGCATTGCACGCTTCCACTCAATGTCATAACATCGAAGCCGAAAAAGTTAAGTTCCTTGAAGACGTCGGTTTCTCGCAGGTGGTTTTAGCACGCGAACTCAGCATCGAACAGATAAAAGACATTCGCTCAAAGACGACAGTTCCGCTTGAATATTTCATCCACGGCGCGTTGTGCGTTTCATATAGCGGACAATGTTATTTAAGCCACGTCATCGGCGGTCGCTCTGCCAACAGAGGCGCGTGCGCCCAGCCTTGTCGTCTCAGCTGGAACCTCGAGAACGCAGAAGGCAAACGCCTGATTAGCAACAGACATCTTCTTTCATTAAGAGATTTGAATAACTCCAAAAACATAGAAGAACTTATCGACGCTGGCATCACTTCTTTCAAAATCGAAGGTCGTTTGAAAGACATCGATTACGTCAAAAACGTCACTGCATATTACAGAAATAGAATCGACGAAATAATTGCAAAACGCGATGACATCTGCAGAAGCTCGCGCGGAGAAAGCAATCCGACTTTCTATCCAGCGCCGGAGAAGTCATTTTCAAGAGGCTTCACCGATTACTTCATCCACGGAAGACAAAAATATATCGACGCTCCTTATTCACCAAAATCAATGGGCGAATATCTCGGCACAATAGAGAAAGTCAAAAATAAATCCATCACAATCCGAACAGGAAAAGAACTCCATAACGGCGACGGACTCTGTTTCTTAGACAGAGAAAACAATCTCTTGGGATTCAACGTTAACGGAGTTATGGAAACGAAGACACAGACACTGACTCAGACTATTACGAGTAACACTGACATCTCGATGGCGACGAGATTCAAGATTGAAGGAAGCAAGATTTTCAGAAATCACGATAACGTCTGGGAAAAAGAATTGGAGAAATCTAATGGCAACAGAAAACAAAAAATCAGTCTGAGATTTTCCGATACAGAAGACGGATTTGCATTGTCAGCGAAGTTATATAACGAAGATTGTGAATACGTTACGACAAATATTTCCATAGAGAAAGAAGTCGCGATAAACACAGAAAAGGCGTTAGATAATATCAAAAGCAAATTATCTCAATGGGGAGATACAGAATTTGCGGTGGAAGAGATTGATGTTGATTTTGGTCAACAGACAACAGACAACGGACAACAGACCTCGTCCACTGCTTACAAGTCAGAGCCAATAGCTTATTTTATCAGGGCATCGGTTTTAGGTGAGATGAAGAAAGATTTGGTGGAGAAATTAAAATCTTATCTCATTGAAAAACATCGTAATGAAAGAGAATGTAGAGACGTCACCCCTGTGGCGTCTCATAATAGCACACCTGTGACGTCTCTACCAGTTTATCCAAAAGATAAATTAACATATCTCGGCAACGTCATCAATGCAAAATCGAGGGAGTTTTATGAAATGCACGGCGTTGAAATAATTGAAGACGGTTTGGAGAAATTACGTTCTAATGACGAATTAGTCGTGATGACGACAAAACACTGCGTCCGTTACGCTAACAATATATGTAGCAAAGAGATAGGCAAACCTGCCACATCATTGTATTTAGTCAATGATAAAGGCAGATTCAGATTAGATTTCGACTGCAGAAATTGTTGCATGAAAGTGATAAAAGAAAAATAAAAATCATTATTTTTGTAGGTCATTTTTGATTAAAATAAAAAAATAAAACAGATATAATATGTACAGGACACATACTTGTGGAGAACTTCGTCTTGCTGATGCAGGAAAAGAAGTCGTTTTAAGCGGTTGGGTGCAACGCGTCCGTGACAAAGGCACTCTTTTATGGATTGACATCCGCGACAGATACGGATTGACACAGCTCTTCTTGCAAGAAGGCGTCAGCTCAGCAGAAGTCATTGAAAAAGCTCGTACTTTAGGACGTGAATTCGTCATCCAAGCTAAAGGAACAGTAATCGAAAGAGAATCAAAGAATCCAAATATCCCAACAGGAGAAATCGAGATACAGCTCAACGAGTTGAACATCTTGAATGCAAGTAAGACTCCTCCTTTCACAATTGAAGACAAATCAGACGGCGGCGACGACCTCCGCATGAAATATCGTTACTTAGACTTACGTCGTAATCCTTTGAAAAACAACCTCATTTTACGTCACAATGTTGCTATTGAGACAAGAAGTTATTTGTCAGAACAAGGATTTATCGAAGTCGAGACACCATGTTTGATTAAATCGACACCTGAAGGAGCACGCGACTTCGTCGTTCCATCACGTATGAATCCAGGCGAGTTCTACGCTCTTCCACAGTCACCACAACAATTCAAGCAATTATTGATGGTCGCTGGTTTCGACAAATATTTCCAAATCGTACGTTGTTTCCGTGACGAAGACCTCCGTGCTGACCGTCAGCCAGAGTTCACACAAATCGACTGCGAAATGTCATTCGTTGAACAAGAAGACGTTTTGAACACATTCGAAGGTTTGACAAAACATCTCTTCAAGAAAGTCAAGGGATTAGAATTCGACAAATTCCCACGTATGACATGGCACGACGCTATGAAATATTACGGCAGCGACAAGCCAGACATCCGTTTCGACATGAAGTTCGTTGAACTCACCGACTTAGCAAAAGGCAAAGGATTCCCTGTATTCGACGACTCAGAATTAGTCGTTGCTATCAATGCTAAAGGATGCGCATCATACACACGCAAGCAAATCGACGCTTTGACAGACTTCGTCAAGAGACCACAAGTCGGCGCTAAAGGCTTGGTTTACGTTAAATACAACGAAGACGGCAGCATCAAGTCTTCAGTAGATAAGTTCTACGCACCAGAAGATTTGAAGACATGGTTAGACCGTTGCGGCGCAGAAGCAGGCGACATGTTGCTCATCTTATGCGGCAAGACAATGGAAGCTAGAGAACAGATGAACTGCTTACGTCTTGAAATGGGTAATCAACTCGGACTTCGTAACCCAGACGACTACAAACCATTATGGGTCATCGACTTCCCACTTTTAGAATGGGACGAAGAGACACAAAGATACTACGCAAAACACCACCCATTCACAGCACCTAAGCCAGAAGACGAACATCTTTTGGACGAAGAACCAAGCAAATGGGCAGACATCAGAGCTAACGCTTACGACATCGTATTGAACGGCGTTGAAATCGGTGGCGGTTCAGTTCGTATCTTCAACCGTGACTTACAAAACAAGATGTTCCGCACATTAGGCTTCACCGATGAGAGCGCACAAGCACAGTTCGGTTTCTTGATGAACGCCTTTGAATACGGAGCACCACCACACGCAGGTTTGGCATTCGGCTTCGACAGACTTTGCTCATTGTTCGGCGGACAAGAAAGCATCCGCGACTTCATCGCATTCCCTAAGAACAATATGGGTCGCGACGTCATGACAGAGTCACCTTCAACAATTGCCGATGCTCAACTTGAAGAATTACAGATTAAATTAGATTTGAAACAATAAAAAACATGTAGAGACGCACAGTCGTGCGTCTCTTATTATAAATACCAATCAATATGAAACGTGCATTAGTATTAACAGGCGGCGGCGACTGTCCAGGATTGAACGCCGTGATAAGAGCCATCGTGAAGAGAGCTTCACAGGAGAAAGACTGGGAAGTGCTCGGCAGCATACAAGCATTCAACGGAGTGTTATGGGAACCATCAGAGATAGTTCGTT
>JAZOSA010000096.1:0-14413 GCA_045656905.1 Bacteroidales bacterium | reverse complement strand
TCTGGATTCTGTACCTTTATAGAAATATGTAGGGCTTTTGATTTTTTGAAAAGCGAGGGATATATAACTTCCGAGTTTTTCACTGGACGAGACGTATATGTCGTTTATAAAAATCCCAGAATAAATCAAACAATAACAATTACACTTCCAGAACCTAACGAAAAAAACTTCATGAGATGGAAATGGAAAATCGTAATCAATAAAAAAGTTTTCTTGTTTACCAAAACAATATCAATTACAGACTGTTTGGAATTGCCCGCAAGTTTAAACCTAACTGAACAATTGATTGCATATTCACAATTTATACGTGAAAATATTATGTCAATTGTTATGGGTGAAAAGTGGAAACAAATTTATAATTGCCAATATCAAGGATTAAGGAATATTACAGTCAAATGTAATGATATAAATGATTTATCGGAAGAAGAGAAACTGTTTTGGGAAATATATAATGTATTCAGTTTTCTTTGCATTGAAGGTTATCATGGATCTGAATTTAATATCGGAAAGATGGTTTCGCTTACATTCGTCAATTACAGATTAAAACAAGACGTTACAGTATCAGTGAGTTCACTTTCTTGCGAATGTGATATTGTCATAGAAAAAAAGAATGCAAGATTGAAACGGTCAATATCTGTAAAGGATATAATTGATAAATATGAATGGCATAAAAACACTTGTTCGCTGATTTCTTATTCCGACTTCATCAAACAGAATCTTATGCCGGTAATCAGAGGAGAGAAATGGGAATAATGTTTAATTAAGCAACTTTTACAGCTTATTGATAAATTTTACCTGTCGCATTTTGTGTTTTACGACTGTTTCAAAATCTGAGAAAAAATCATAGACTCGGAGACGTGAAGGTATATTGTCTCTGA
The DNA here is from genome assembly GCA_045656905.1 of Bacteroidales bacterium. Lineage (GTDB taxonomy): Bacteria > Bacteroidota > Bacteroidia > Bacteroidales > F082 > Limimorpha. The sequence continues at coordinate 13,535 of JAZOSA010000096.1, read as the reverse complement.
CTTTTTACAAAAAAAGCTCATTTTTATCTCTGATTTTTTACAAAAAATGCTTGTTTTTATCTCTGACTTTTTACAAAATGATTATCTTTGCATAAAAATTTAGAGAACGTTATGACAAGTTATTTTCCAAGATTGATAGATAAGTCCTTGTTGGAATGGAAGAATGAAGAAAGACATAAGCCTTTGTTGTTGCGTGGAGCGCGACAAGTTGGAAAATCTTCGGCTGTCCGTAATTTAGGTGCTTCGTTTAAGTATTTTATCGAGGTTAATTTCGAGAGGGATAAGGAAGTGAAATCCTTGTTCTTGGGTAATTTGAAACCTAAGGATATAGCTTCCCGAATATCTGCTTTCTATGGGATACCTATAGTGCCGGATGAGACCTTGCTTTTCTTTGATGAGATACAAGCGTGCAACGAAGCTATCCATAGTCTGTGGTTCTTTTATGAAGACTATCCTGAACTTCACGTCGTTGCCGCTGGTTCTTTGCTCGAATTCGCCCTGAAAAAAATGACGTCGTTTGGAGTTGGACGAGTCCGCTCATTATTCATGTACCCAATGTCGTTCGATGAATTTCTTATGGCTCTCGGTAATGAATCGTGGTTGAATGTCATACGCGATTCGTCTCCGGATAATCCTGTGTTTGAGGCATTACATGGAAAATTAGTTGAGACGTTTCGAACTTTTTTGATGGTAGGCGGTATGCCGGAGGCTGTGTCAAACTGGGTGGAAACGGGCGATTATATGAAATGTCAACGGGTGCAGGATGATATAATGTTGGCATACGAAGATGATTTCTCTAAATATGATACAAAAGTGGATTCAATCTTACTGAAACAAACCTTAAGAAGCATAGCGTTGCAGATAGGTAACAAATTCGTGTTCTCTGATGTACAAGGCGGATACCGTGTTGAAAAAGTGAAGAATGCATTAGAGTTGTTGAAAGATGCAGGATTGATAAAGCAAGTTGTTCATACAGCTGCGAATGGTGTGCCTTTAGGTGCAGAGATAAATAATAAGTTCGTGAAATATATCTTCTTAGATAGCGGACTGTTACTACGTTTGTTAGGTTTGGAAGATGTCAATGGACAATCTGAGATTACTAAAATTATATTGATAGGAACGGCTAATGATTTGGTTAATAAAGGTCATATCACAGAAATGGTTGCTGGTTTGGAATTATTGAAATATAATACGCCGTCTCAACGTCATGATTTGTATTATTGGCAAAATATCTCTCGCGGTACTCAAGCAGAAATAGATTATGTTGTCGTGAAGAATATGAAAGTTGTGCCATTGGAAGTTAAAGCCGGAACAAAAGGTTCTATGAAAAGTCTGCATCAGTTTATGATAGACAAAAACCTTGATTATGGCATTCGTTCTTCATTGGAAAACTTCGGAAAAGTAGATAAAGTTGACATTATTCCTTTGTATGCTTTGTCAAATTTAAGTCGCTGATTTTTTGTAATAAATATTTAAACTATGGAATTCCTTTACCCAAATATGCTTTACGCGCTCTTCGCGCTCATAATACCGTTTGTCATTCATCTGTTTAACTTCAGAAAACATAAAACAGTTTATTTTAGCAATACATCCGTACTGAAGACCATAGAGCAGGAAAATTCCAAGACGAAAAAACTGAAGCATCTACTGGCGTTGATGGCGAGAATGCTTTTTATAGCGGCTCTCGTAATAGCTTTCGCTTATCCTTATAAGAAAGATAATAACGCAATAAATAATAATGTTGATAATCTGATTGCTGTCTATATTGACAATTCAATGAGCATGCAGGCGCATTCTTCAGAGAAGACGCTGTTTGAAGATTCCCGCTCTTCTGCATTAAAACTCGTTGAGAGTCTTAACCAAGCACAGAAATATATTCTTCTTTCCAACGACAGAGACCCCAAAAACGAATATCCGATGAATAAGGACGAGATGTTGCTGCGTCTTAATGAAATGAAAGTAGAGGCGACTTCTGCTTCTTTTGAGGATATTTATAATAGTCTTGCTTTTATAAAAAAGAAAAATGATTTTAAATCAGCAACGCTGTTCGCTTATTCTGACTTCCAGAAAAATATAATGGATTTCAATGAGTTGAAAAACGACAGTACAATTCAAGTCGTCGCTTTTCCTATGAAATCTGATTTTCAAAATAATATCTATATCGATTCTGTTTGGCTTCAATCGCCAGTTCTGCAGAAAGATATGACTAATGAATTGAACGCCAGAATCGTTAATGAGACTTCAAATGACGTTAAGGGAATTCCTGTTGATTTCTCTTTGGACGGAAATATTGTCGCTTACACGACTTGCGATATCAATGCTAATTCGTTCGCAGATGTCAATATGCAGTTTGTTGTCGATAACGATGGTGATATAAAAGCGAAAGTCGCAATAAAAGACTCGCCTATAACTTTCGATGACGAATATAATCTTGTGTTGAAAGTACGACCTTCAATAAAAGTCGTTGAAATAAAAGACAACAGACAACAGACAACGGACAACAGACAAAGTTCTTACCTTGAGTTGCTTTTTGAAGGCGATGCTCTCGTCAATTACCAAATTATGAATCCTTATAACATTGACCAGCAGATGATTAATAACGCTCAGATGATTGTCGTCAATGAGAGTGCGAATCTTAATGAAACGATGCAGCAGTCGTTGTTGGATTTCGCATCGCAAGGCGGAACGCTGTTGGTTCTTAATGATGAAAATACGGATAATTCTTACATTTATAATAATATTGGAGTGAAACCGAAGCATCTGGATGAGAATAAAAACAGAATCGAATATATAGCAAAACGTAATTCATTCTTTGACGATATTTTCGTGAAACTGCCTGACAATGCTGATTTTCCTGAAGTTTATAAACATATACGTTTTGACATGAGTAAAAATGTCTTGAGCATTGTTTCTTTGCAAAACGGTGATCCGTTTCTTATGATGAGCAATAAGGAAAAGGGCAGGGTCTTCGTGATGTCGACGAATTTCAATGATGAATATTCTGATTTGGCAAGTCATGCGTTGTTCGTTCCTTTGATGTATAAAATGGCTTTGATTGGCGGTGATGTCTCTGATCTGTCTTATACTTTAGGAAAGGATAAGGTGTTGAATATTAACGATATTTCTTTGAATGTTGACGATAGGATAAGTCTTAAAAACGAGAATGGAATGCACGAGTCGTTCCCTCTGATTGAGAAAAGAAATAATCTGAACTACTTGTATTTCTTTGAAGATCTTCCTTCGTCAGGATTTTATGACATTTATAAGAATGATGAATTCGTAAGGACTGTCGCATGGAATGATAGTCGTTACGAGTCGCAGATGTCGTTTTGTGAAAAGGAGGAATTGTATAAATTGTTAAAAGACAATAATCTTAATGTATTTGCGATGATAGACCAGACAGAGATAAATAATGCGTCTGACGATATGTTGGAAATTATTGTAAAAGATGTTGCCGTTTGGAAGATTTTTGTTGTCATTGCATTGATTTCATTGTTGATAGAGATTTTGATTTTACGTTTCTGGAAATGATTTGTATGTCATTTTTCACTCGGTGTTCGGTTGTAATTTTTTTAAATTATTGTTGAAAGATTTCGGGAAAAACGTAAATGATAAAAGCATTTTTTTACTACCTTTGTAGGTAGTTTTTTATGTAAAAATCCACTTAATTTTTAGGGAAAAGAGAGCTCGTTTTTATGGAAGAAAATAAAGACTTAGAATTAGAAGGACAAAACGAAATAGAAGAATCTGGTGTTCGCGTGCAGCAGAGCGACGGAGGTTTTAGAGTTATTTCGCTTAAAGGCTTGATTGATAACTGGTTTGTTGATTACGCTTCTAGTGTTATCCTCGACAGAGCCGTTCCGGAAATCAATGATGGTTTCAAACCAGTACAGCGTCGTATCTTGCATTCAATGAAAGAGTTGGAAGACGGACGTTATAACAAAGTCGCTAATATTGTGGGTAATACCATGAAATATCACCCTCATGGCGACGCTTCTATCGGCGATGCCTTGGTGAATCTCGGTCAAAAAGATTTGCTTATTGATACTCAGGGTAACTGGGGTAATGTCTTGACAGGTGACCCAGCAGCTGCTCCTCGTTACATTGAGGCTCGTCTTTCAAAATTCGCTCTCGATGTTGTATATAACCCAAAAACCACAGAATGGAAGTTCTCTTACGATGGTCGTAACAAAGAGCCAGTGACACTTCCTGTTAAGTTTCCTTTGCTCTTGGCTCAAGGCGCAATGGGTATCGCTGTCGGTCTTAAGTGCGAGATTCTTCCTCATAACTTTAATGAATTGATAGACGCTTCTATTGCATATCTTCGCGACGAAGATTTTGTGTTGTATCCAGACTTCAGAACCGGAGGTATGATTGATGTACGTGGATATAATGACGGTGAACGTGGTTGTAAGGTACAGGTCAGAGCTAAAATTTCTCAATTAGATAAAAAGACTTTAGTGATAACAGAGATTCCTTACGGAACGACAACAGGATCATTGATTGAATCAATTACCAAGGCTGGCGAGAAGGGACAGATTAAGATTCGTCGCGTTGATGACAATACTTCTCGTAATGCTGAGATTGTGATACATCTCGCTAGTGGTGTGTCGCCAGACCAGACAATCGACGCTCTTTATGCTTTCACTCAATGTCAGGTTTCTCTTAACAGTTTGTGTACCTGCGTTATCCGCAATGAACATCCTGAATTCACAACGATATCTGCTATCTTGAAGGAAAGCACCGATAGGACTTTAGACTTGTTGAGTTGGGAATTGAAAATCAAACTTGATGAACTTGAAAGAGACTGGCATTTGATTTCTCTGGAAAAGATTTTCTTTGAGAAACGTATCTATAAAATCTTGGAAAAAGACGCCGACTCTTGGGATGAACAAGTGACAGAAATTGAAAGAGCTTTTGACCCATATCGTCAGATGTTGAAGACTGAAATAACTCGCGACGATGTCTTGAGATTGTGCGAAAAACCAGTTAGAAAGATTTCAAAATTCGATATCAAGAAGGCTGAAGAACAAATCCTTGATATTGAAAGTCAAATAGAAAAAGTAAAATATGACCTCGATCATATCGTAGATTATACTATCAACTTCTATAATGAAATCAAGAGAAAGCACGGTAAAGGTCGCGAGCGTAGAACTGAAATCCGCAACTTCGACAACATCTCTGCTGTCGCTGTCGCTGCTAATAACGAAAAACTCTACGTCAACAAGGAAGAGAGTTTCATCTGTACTTCCGCAGGTCTTAAAAAGGAACAAAACAAAGACGCATATACTTTCGTGTCAGACTGTTCCGACTTGGACGATATCATCGTATTCCGCGAAAACGGAACATTCATGGTCACTAAGTTGCAGCCTAAATGCTTCGTAGGTCCTGAAAAGATTATCCATGCAGATGTGTTCCATAAGAATGACGACAGAACTGTCTATAATATGGTTTATCGTTCAGGAAAAGCTGGTTCTCCATATTATGTGAAACGCTTCTCTGTTAAGGGTATAACACACGATAAGGATTATGATTTGACCAAAGGCGAACCAGGTTCAAAAGTGGTTTATTTTTCTGCAAATCCTAATGGCGAAGCTGAGGTCATCAAGGTTATGCTCCGTCCACAACCTAAGTTGAAGAAGACATCATTCGAATATAACTTCGCTGATTTGGCGATTAAAGGTCGTGCAAGTCAAGGTAACAGACTTACAATGCATCCAATCAATAAGATCGTTAAACGTGACGAAGGCGTCTCTACATTGGCGGCACGCGAGATTTGGTATGACGATACAGTGAAACGTCTCAATGCTGACAAACGCGGTACATTGATTGGTGAATTCTCTGGCGACGATAAGATATTGCAGATATTCTCAAACGGCGAATTCCGTCTCACTGGATATGACCTCTCGACTCACTTTGACGACGACATGACTCAAATCATGAAGTACGATCCAAGTGCGATATATTCTGTGATTTATATTGAAGGTGAAACTAAGCTGATGTATATCAAACGTTTTGATATAGACGACGAGACACCTTTGAACAGACGAATCTCATTTATCGGTGAGAATGAAAACGCTCAGTTCCTGATGATGAATATGGATAAGTTGCCACGTCTGTTGCTTTCATTCAACGATAGCGCTTCGGGCAAGCAATATGAAGATGAAGAACTTAACGTTGCTGAATATATCGGAGTGAAGAGTTATAAGGCAAAAGGAAAACGCTTGTCGACAAAAGATGTGTCGACATATACATTCCTCGAACCTTATGAACCACAAGAAGAAGAGGTACCTGAGGATGTTGATGTAGAAACAGCAGAAGATGACGCAGAAGAAGTTGAAAACATCACCCCAGAAGTTGACAATTCTTCTACTGAGTCTGACGATAATTTCTTCTCGGAAGACGATGGCGTGCAACTGACACTCTTTGAATGATTTATAGATGCTAAAATGACGAAGCAAAGATACAATAAGTCAAAATGTAGGGACGTGATTAGTCGCGTCCCTATGCTATTTATGGCGTTGACGTTTGTGATGTACTTCGTTTCTTGCGCGCCTCATAAAAAACTTGCTTATGATTTCGTAAGAGATGCCAAAGGCGCATCTGTTGCGTTTTATCTTCCTAACGAATTGGAAAAGAAGAATATAAGAAAAGATTGCCAGATTGAAAACCTGTATCATATAGAAACAGAATATATTCAAGATACGATAGAGGCGCGTACTAAAATCGTCAATAAGATTGATGATGAAATGTTTCTTGACATTCTTTTTTCGTCATTTGAAAGTACTTTAAAAGACTATGACTTGTCGCTGGAGTATTGGGAAAACGAGAATTCAAAAGCGGATTCACTGCATTGGGTTGTAGATTTGTCGCATATTGAAATTTTGGAATACATTGAATATCAGATGGCACAGTGCGTAGCTGAAGGTAATTATGAAATGATTCCTTCTGTCGGTGTTAATGTGGCTGCCTGGATTGATCTTGTAAATGACGAGGATGCAAATTTCGTTTACACCGAGCAGAGTTTCTATGAACAAATCTGTGATTGCTATTATACCATGGATTCGCTTAATAACATCATTCTTAATGCAGAATATCAAAGCATTACGATAAAAGATTTTTATGACTTCGCGGTGCTTCTGGGAAAACTCTATGCAGGATATTCTTTCGATTATTTTATGAATGAATACGTTAGGGAAGAAATGAAAAAGAAAGGTCTGGAATATTCCGACGATATATATATGCGCTACGACCCTTACGAGATGTATATTTATTATACAGGAAATGATAAACTCATTGAGATTTAGTATTCTTTGGGCGTTCTAGCAAAGCTTTATTCCAATCCTACAGTCTTCTTCGTGCTTAATTCCTTGATCTTGGCTTTCATTCCAGAAGCCTTGACGTCGTAGACCTTGCCGCCTTTGATGATTCTGATGCTTCCTGTCTCTTCAGAAACGACGAGAGCGATGCAGTCGCTGTTTTCTGTTATTCCGATGCCGGCTCTGTGTCTGAGTCCGTAGCTGCCAGGGAGATTGGTGTTTTGAGTGATAGGAAGAATGCAACGCGCAGCTTCTATCTTATTATTCGCAATAACCATTGCGCCGTCGTGTAACGGACTGTTTTTGAAGAATATGTTTTCAAGTAAAGGCTTGCTGATGACAGCGTCAATCACGACGCCTGTGTCGATGATTTCGTTTAAGTTGTTTTCCTGAGTCAATAAAATCAAAGCGCCGACTTTGTCTTGTGACATCGATGCGCAGGCTTCGCAGATTGCGTCGAGGTCGAGAGTCTTTTCTTCTTTATATCTGAAACCGAGGTTCGCGATAAGGTTCTTGAATGCTAAAGAAATTTTGGTATTGCCTATGCCTAAAAGGAATCTTCTTACTTCAGGCTGGAAGATGATAATCAATGCGATGAAACCTACGTTGACAAAAGCTCCGAGTATGTAACTGAGCAGTTCCATATTAAGAGCAGTCACTATTTTAAGGCCTAAGATTATGGCAACGATGCCGAAGAAAATCTTGATGGCAGTTGTGCCTTTCACCAAACAATATAAACCATAAAATAATAATCCGACTAGAAATATATCCAAGATATCCCAGATGCGGACCTGTATGAATGCATTGATTAAGAGCTCAGTCATAATAATGAGTTATTTAGCAACAAAGATAAGAAAAAGACTAAAGACGAAAGGCAAAAGACTAAAGATTTTTTTAGTTTATAGTTTATAGTTCATAGTTCCGAGGTGCCTGAGTTCAAAGTTCATTAACAAGTTTCACCACTTCCACTGCTTCTTTAACATCGTGAACTCTCAAAATGTCGGCGCCGTTTATTAAAGCAATTGTGTTTAAGACGGTGGTTCCGTTCAATGCTTCTTGAGGCGTTGTTTTCAATGTTTTATAAATCATCGATTTTCGCGAAATGCCAATCAAGACCGGAAGGTCGTTGACTCTGTAATCGTTAATGTTTTTTAACAAACTGAAATTATCTTGCATGCTTTTGTTGAAACCGATTCCTGGGTCCAAGATGATTTGGTTCTCACCGAAAACGGATAATGATTCAAGTTGTTTTTCAAAGAAAGATTTGACAGTTTCGCAAGGATTGCTTTCAATTAAATCAGAATGCAGCGATTCTAGTTTGTCGCCGCAGTGCATCATTATATAAGGTATATGGTTTTCGCCGATAAAAGGCAGCATCTCTTCGTCGAATATTCCTCCGGAAATGTCATTGATGATGTCGGCTCCGTTTTCTAAAGCATTGTGCGCTACTTCTTTACGGAAAGTGTCGATGGATATTATCGTCTCAGGAAATCTTTTTTTAATCTCAATGAGGTAGGGAATGAGACGGCGATTTTCTTCTTCTGCGGAAATTATTTCCATTCCGGGACGTGAGGAAAATGCTCCGATGTCGATGATGTCGGCTCCTTCTGTTAACATTTTTTCACAATGTCTTAAAACATCGTCGATGTTATTGTGAGAACCTCCGTCGTAAAAAGAGTCGGGAGTGAGGTTTAAAATGCCCATCACCAAAGGTCTGTCCCATGAAAAAAAATGCTCGCCAATCTTCAGTTTCATAGTAAAAAATGTTTATCTTTACGTTCTTAAAATATTGATTGTTTTATTGATAAACTAAAAACAATTTTCCTTACAAAAATAAAAAAATATTACGATGAAAGATACACAAAATCAATTTAAAAAGGTCGTTGAGCAATGTACTGAGATTTTTACTAAAAAGATGATGGATTATGGTGTAGCATGGCGTATTATGAGAACGACATCAGTCACTGACCAGATTTTTATCAAAGCGAATCGTATCAGAAGTTTGCAAACAAAAGCCGAACGTTTGGTTAATGAAGGAATTGAACCAGAATTTATCGGTATCATCAATTATTCTGCGATGGCAATCATTCAGTTACGCTTGGGCGTTGTCGATAAGCCAGACCTTGAACCAGAAAAAGCGGCAGAACTTTATTCTGGCGTGCTTCAAGAAGCTTACGATTTGATGCAATGCAAAAACCACGATTATGACGAAGCTTGGAGAAGCATGCGCGTCAGTTCAATGACAGATTTGATTTTGATGAAACTTTTGAGAATTAAAGAGATAGAAGATCACGATGGGAAGACTATAATATCAGAAGGATTGGATGCTAACTATTTTGACATCATCAATTATGCTGTCTTCTGTATGATTTTATTATCTGAACAAGCTGAACAATAATTATGAAAAAAGACTACACAAAATCAGGATTTCTTTCATTTGCAATCACGATTTGGGCGTTGATATGTGCTGTTTTAGTCGGTTTCTTCCCAGATTTCTCATGGTTGCTGTTGTCCGCAATCGTGTTCCCGATTTTTGCGGCTTTGCTTTTCAATAGTTTTTACAACAAATCAGGATTATCGTTATGCCGTTTTTTAGTCGGCGCATTGTTTGTATTTAGCAGTTTTACCAAAGGCATTGACCCTCTTGGAACCAAATATAAGATGCTTGATTATTTTATCGCTTATGATATACAGTGGCTTAACGAATTGGCGTTGCCGCTTGCGATAATTATGATAATGGCAGAGTTTATCGTCGGTATCTGTTTGATGCTGAATCTTTTGCCGCGCCTCGCTACGCTCGGCGCTTCACTGCTGATGCTGTTCTTCACAATTACAACTTTCTTCGACGCGATATATAATCTCGTCCCTGATTGCGGATGCTTCGGAACGGCAATCAAAATGAGCAACTGGCAGACTTTCTTCAAAAACCTGATAATTATTTCAATCTTAATTCCTCTTATCTTTAATAATAAAACTCTTGTAAATAAAAGAGTTACGATACTAGGACAGACTCTGTTTACATTCATTTTCATGGGAATGTTCATCGGTTTTGAAATATATAACGTACGTCATCTTCCTGTAATTGATTTTATGGAATGGAAAGTCGGCAAGGATATGAAACCTGCTGAAACAGAAGAACCTGCAGAAATTTATCTTACATTTAAAAATATAGAAACAGGAGAGGAACAGGAATATCTTTCTCCTAATTATCCATGGAACGACTCTATCTGGATGTCGCAATGGGAATTCGTTTCTCAAAGACAAGAAGGTGGAAATCAGTCGCTTGGATTCTCTATCTTGAATGAAGACGGCGATGACTACACCGACGTTCTTTATGATACAGAAAACTTGTTTGTGTTCGTGACTCCTTATCTTGATGAACTTACAGAAAAAGACATCAAAGAGTGTCAACGTATCTATGACTTCGCTAATGAGAACGGATTCAATTATTTATGGATTACGTCTGTTAATCCAGAATATGTTCACGAACTGCAGGAAAACTATTATATGTTCGACGAAGTCTATTACGGCGACGAACTCGAACTGAAGACTATGGTTCGTTCAAATCCAGGACTTATGCTTATGAACAATGGCGTCGTCTTGGACAAATGGAGCAAAATAGATTTCCCTTGCGAAAAAGAAATAAATTTATTAGTTAGGAATTAGGATTTAGGAGTTGGGAATTTTTTGGACAATGACTGTTGTCTGTTGTCTGTTGTCTGTTGGCATAAAATTATGACGTCATATATCATCAGGAAAATATTATATGGATTGGCAGTTCTCTGGGGCGTTGTGACTCTGGTGTTCTTCCTTTTTAATATCGTTCCTGGTGATCCTGTGAGAATGATGCTCGGACAACGTGCCGATGAGACTGACGTCCAGGCAATAAGAGAAGAATTGGGGTTAAATCAAAGCGTATTTAAGCAATACACGGATTATCTCAATGATTTGTCGCCTTTATCATTTTACAATGTAGGGACGCGATTAATCGCGTCCGTATCAAATGAGTCGATCGCGTCCGTACAAGAAGAATTACAAAATGATAAGTATAAGAATTTCAAATCATATTGCGTCCTTGCGAAAATAGGCAATGTTGATGTCGTCTTGAAGACTCCTTATTTAAGATATTCCTATCAGAGCAAGAGGTCGGTAGGAACGATATTGTCGGAGGCATTTCCTAACACCTTGATATTGGCGTTTGTAGCGATTGCGTTTGCTTTGATAGTAGGTGTTTTTATCGGAGTATTAGCGGCTGTTGTCAATACGGATTTTGTAAATAAGCTGACGTTGTTTATCACGACCATTGGGATGTCGTTGCCGTCGTTCTTCGCGGCGATTTTGGTGGCATGGCTTTTCGGTTATGTCTGGGAATCGTTTACCGGTTTAAGCATGACGGGCAATCTTTATTCTGTTGATGATTACGGCAATGGCGCATATCTTGATTTGAAGAATCTTATTTTGCCTGCATTTACTTTGGGATTGCGTCCATTAGCAGTTGTGGTTGAATTAACCAGAACATCATTGTTAGAAGCGATGTCGATGGATTATATAAGAACAGCGCGTGCCAAAGGATTGAAGCAATGGAGAGTCGTTACTGTTCATGCATTGAGAAATGCGATGACACCTGTTGTGACAGCTATCTCTGGTTGGTTTGCCTCATTACTTGCTGGTGCTGTTTTCGTGGAATATGTCTTCGACTGGAAAGGAATCGGTGTCATCATTGTCGACGCCCTCGACACCTTCGACTTCCCTGTAATAATGGGAGCAGTCCTCTTGATAGGATTTATGTTAATAATAATTAATATCATCGTCGATATTATTTATGGTATTTTAGATCCAAGAGTGAGAGTGTATTGAGAAATTGAAAGTTGAAAACTGAAAATTGAAAATTGAAAATTTGTAGGGATGCGATTCATCGCGTCCTTTTTAATTGAAAACTGAAAACTGAAAATTCATTTTTCCAAGATTTTTTTTGTCTCATTATCTTAATTATTTCCGATATTTTTTCATAAATTTGCGCTTATTGATTTAAAGAAAAATAACTGTTAAAATTTACTGAATATGAGAAGAAAGATAGTTGCAGGAAACTGGAAAATGAACCTTGATTTCCAAGAAGCACAAGACCTTGTAGAAAATATTGCTAACCTTTGCGAAGATAAACAACCTGATTGCGATATAGTTATTTGTCCACCTTATTTATATTTAGAAATGGTGACAGATATGGCTGACGACACACAATTATTCTATGTCGGCGCACAGAACGTCAATGAAAACGAATCAGGTGCTTTCACAGGTGAAGTCTCTGCCAAGATGCTCGATTCTCTCGGAACAAACTTCTGCATCGTTGGTCACAGCGAAAGAAGAAAATATTTCAACGAAGATAACGCTGTTCTCGCTGCCAAAATCAAAAAATTACTCGAATACCAAATCGTTCCTATCTATTGCGTCGGCGAAGTTCTCGAAGAAAGAGAAGCTAACACACACTTCGATGTGATTAAACAACAAGTCGTTGAAGGTCTTTTCCACCTCGACGTCGCTGATATGGAAAATATCGTCATCGCTTATGAACCTGTTTGGGCTATCGGTACAGGCAAGACTGCAACTCCAGCACAAGCAGAGGAAGTTCATAAATTCATCCGTACTCTCATAGCTGAGAAATATGGCGAAGACATCGCTGCTCAATTGCGTATCCTTTACGGCGGAAGCTGCAACGCTAAAAACGCTGCTGAATTGTTCGCACAGCCAGACATCGATGGCGGTTTGATTGGTGGCGCATCTCTTAAAGCAGAAGATTTCGTAAGTATCGCAGTTCAAGCTTCAAAATAATCGACTATGAATTATTACGCTTGTTCGTTTACAAACCCAGATAACGAAAACTTAAAAGATATGTTCATGGAACTGCTCGGAGAAATAGGCTTCGACAGTTTCATGGATACAGATGAAGGTTTCGATGCTTTTTGCCAAGAACCGCTTCTCAATGACGAAGAACTTAACGACATAATGCAGATGGAACAATTTGCAAATGTCAAGTTGATAAAAAAAGAACTCATCCCAGACCAAGATTGGAATGCTACTTGGGAAGCTTCTTACGAACCTGTCATTATCAACGAATTCTGTAGAATCAGAGCTCCGTTCCATAAGGTGGAAGGTTCTTATAAATACGACCTCATCATCGAACCAAAAATGTCGTTCGGAACTGCTCATCATGAGACAACA
>JAZOSA010000095.1:0-31353 GCA_045656905.1 Bacteroidales bacterium | reverse complement strand
GTTGTTAAAGAAATGATGATTATCGGCTACGACCAGTTCGGACGACTTATATTAAAAGAAAAAAACGACCGTGAAGTCGTTTGCGATTTGAAAGAAATATCTTTTAAAGTGTAAAGTTTATAGTGTAGAGTGTAGAGTTTATAGTAGTTCTTTGGTGTATAGACTTGCCATGAACTATTAACTATTAACTATAAACAATAAACTTTCTCCGCCATCATATTCACGAGATTCTGCAATGGTCGTGATGCCATCATCTGCATAAGCGGATTGAGTTTTGCGTCTATTTCAAAGCAGCATTCAGATTCAGACTCTGACTCTGATATGTTTCTGATATAAATATTCAAAGCGAACTGGAAGGGAGTCTTTCCTTCTGGCACCAATTGAATGAATTTATTCGGTTCTCTTTGGTTTACGCGGAGAGCGATGCTGCCCATGCCTTGTATGGTAAATGCCAGATTATCGTAATCAGCAGTTACGTTAACGACTTGTTCAGGTAAAATAGGCGGCATGTTGTTCATGTCGCCTATATACTCGAATAAATCTTTGTCAGATTTTTTGTTTTTAGCCCAATTACTTTTAAAAACCATAATCTAAACTTTAGACTTTAGACTTTTGTCTTCAATCACATTCTTGCGTCGCTCCAAGCTTGTGGGTTTGACTTCCATTCTAACAATGAAGCCAAGTCTTCTTCTCTGATGTAATTTTCTTCAGCAGCCTTTTGAACCAAAGCGTTATAGTTTGTCAAAGTGAACAATTCGCATTTGTTGTTCTTGAAGTTTTCAGCAGCTACATCCATGCCATAAGTGAAGATTGCGAGCATACCTTTGATAACAGCGCCTTTTTCACGTAAAGCCTCAACAGCGTTCAAGCTTGACTTGCCTGTAGAAACCAAGTCTTCGATAATAACAACAGACTGACCGCTATTGATGATACCTTCGATTTGATTGTTCATGCCGTGAGATTTTTTCTCTGAGCGTACGTATACGAAAGGTAATCCTAATTCTTGTGCTACTAATGCTCCTTGTGGGATACCACCTGTGGCAACACCTGCAATAACATCTGGTTTGCCAAACTTGTCTAAACACATTTTAACGAATCCTTCACGGATAAAAGTCCTGACTTGTGGATATGACAATGTCACGCGATTGTCACAATAGATTGGACTTTTCAATCCTGATGCCCATGTAAAAGGATTTGCAGGATTCAATTTTATTGCTTTAATTTGCAAAAGGAAACTGGCAAGTGCCATTGATGTTTCTTGTTCGTTCATAAAATTAACCTTTAAATTTTTGGCAAATGTATAGACTTTTTTGCAATAATAAGATGCTTGTCTGCAGAAATTTTTTTGAACATTTTTTAGATGCCGATATAGACAAGAACAAACTGCCATCTCAACTATTTGAGAATACGTTAGATAAAATAAAAAACTGGTTAGAAAACGGGGAAGAAAATCTATATCTTAACGACATCGACAATGATATTTTGGCTGCTGTTTTCAAAGAAATATTTCATTTCGCTCCAGCGGCAGGCGGCCTAGTCCTTATTAATAAGTCAATCGTTGCAATTGAAAGGAACGGAAGAATGGATTTGCCCAAAGGCCACATTGAAAAGAACGAGAAAGACGACATCGCTGCGATGCGTGAAGTGGAAGAAGAAACCGCAATTTCTAACTTGTCAATAATAAAACGTCTGCCTGCCTCACATCACTGCTATCTTCTTAACAACCAATGGACTTTAAAGAAAACATCGTGGTTCCTGATGAAATCAGACGATGAATTCAAACCGAAACCTCAGGAAGAAGAAGGCATCTCAAAAGTCTTCCTCTTAAACAAAGATAACGTTAATTATTTTTTAGAAAACACCTACCCTTCCATCCGACTTGCATTGGAAGAAGACATTTTGGAGGTAGTTAGGAGTTGAAAATTGAAAATTGAAAATTGAAAATTAAGAATTTATAATGGATAATGTCTGTTGACTGTTGTCCGTAGTCTATTGTCTTAAGATTATGAAAAAAGCTGTATTTTCGGGTTCGTTCGACCCAATAACAAAAGGACATGAAGATATAATATTAAGAGCCTTGCCTCTTTTTGACGAAATAATCGTTGCCATCGGCGTTAACATAATGAAGAAAAATGCGTTCTCATTAGAACAACGTCTTCAATGGATTAAAGATACTTTCGCCGATTATCCTAAAGTAAAAGTAGCACATTACGAAGGACTTACCGTTGATTTTTGTAAAGAGAACGATGCCAAATACATCATCAGAGGACTTCGCGGAAGCATAGATTTGGAATACGAAAGCACAATTGCTGAAGCCAACAAAAAAATAAATCCTGAGATTGAGACAATATTTTTCATGACAAATCCGTCATTACGTTGCATATCATCAACTGTGGTAAGAGATTTGTTGAAACACAACTATCCAGTCGATGAATTTGTACCGGAAGCGGTGTGTAAGTCTATAAGACAATTAGTCAATAAGTTATGAAAAAGAATATTCTATTATTATCATTATTTTTCTTGTTGTTAAACGTCAACAACATCTTTTCACAAAACATAATAATAAAAGGCAAAATCCAAAAGCCAATAGCCAACAGTCAGAGTTTAGAGTCAGAGTCATTGGTTCGTTTATTGACTTTCAACGACATGTTGACATTAGAGCAGACCACAATTTTCGAGACAAAATCAGACAAAGAAGGAAACTTCAAAATAGAAGCAGACATTGACGAGATAACTTTAGCGCAAATAGCAGTAAATCTTGAACGTGTTGACATTTTACTGAAACCAAATTCCAGTTACGAAGTCGAAATCAACATTCCCGAACAAGAGAAAAACGTATCTTATTTTGAGCGACAAAATCCGACTTTAAAAATCATCAAAAGCAATGATGATGACCTTTATTATCAGTATCATATGACGGAAAACATCATTGATGAATTCCTGCTCAACAACTTCAACCAATTATACAGAGGTCGTAAAATTTCACTTTTAGACAATCTTGATGTTGAAATTGAAAGAAGTATCGGCGAGTTAAAATCTGATTTTGTGAAAGACAACTTGCGTTACCGTAAAGCCGCAATACAAATGATTGTAAATAATGACAATGGCAAAAAAGTTACAAACCAACATTTTAACAAGCAAGACATTCTTTATTCGCAACCATCTTACATGTATTTATTCCAAGAAATTTTTGCCAATTATTTATCTTCAATACAATTCAATCCTTCAGATTTAAGACAGTACATTTATTCAAGTCATGACAATTTCTTAAAATATATTAAGGAAAAAGATGCCTTTTTGGCAGAGAATCAAGATTTGGCAGAAATAATCATCGCATGGGATTTGAAAAGACTGTATTATGAAATGTCTGATGACAAGAAACAAATACTAAAGCAGTTAAATTCAATTTCACAGACGACTACAAACCAAAGAAACAAGTCAATTGTAAATGACATTTTAAAACAAATCAACAGATTGTCGTTCAACACTGATGCGCCTACATTCGCTTTAGAAGACGACAATGGCAACATTGTAAAGTCATCAGATTATCAAGACCCAATGGTGCTTCTTCAGTTTGTAAATCAAGTCTCTCCGATGACCGACCATCAATTCAACACATTATATGAACTTTCGCAACAATGGAACGACACGATTCAGATAGTCACCATTGCCACAAAAGAAAGCTTTGATGATTTTAGGCAAATGTTTGATAACAAAGGATATAAATGGGATTTATTAAATCTTGGCGACGACATTCTTCTTCTTGAAAAATATCAGGTCAAGACATTTCCTGACTACATTATTTTAGGCAGAAACAATAAGATTGGCATGGCGCCTGCACCAAATCCAGATCAATATCTCGATTTCCATGTCAGGAGATTGCACAAATATTATAAAAATAAATAAAAAATTAGTTATTTTTGCACAACATTTGATGAAAGGAATTCTGGATTCAATGGATTTTAATTTGCAGAGACCTAAACTCTCAGCAACTTAGCAACTTAGTAACTTAGTAACTTAAACAATATGGGATTTTTCGCTAAATTATTCGGTAACAAAGCGATGCGCGACAACAAAGCATTGCAACCGATTTTGGACAAAACATTAGAAGCTTACGAAAAAATTAAGACTTTAGATACAGATGCACTTCGTCACAAGACAGTCGAGTTTAAAGAATACATCAACAACTATATCGCTGAAGACGAAGCACGTATCAAGGAACTAAAACAGAAAGCAGAAACCGAAGACCTTGACCTTGAAGAGAAAAACGAAATCTTCGAACAAGTCGACAAATTAGAAAAGCACCAATTAGAAAAGATTGAAGAAGCTCTCAACCACATCCTTCCTGAAGCTTTTGCGGTCTTGAAAGAAACAGCCAAACGTTTCAAAGAAAATGAAGTCGTGGAAGCAACAGCGACCGACTTAGACCGCGAGCTCGCAGCAAAATTCGACCATATCAACGTTGAAGGTGACAAGGTTTATTACGACAACAGCTGGGTCGCTGGTGGCAACACTGTCACATGGGATATGGTTCCATATAACGTTCAGATTCTTGGTGGTACAGTATTACACCAAGGTAAGATTGCCGAGATGGCAACTGGTGAAGGTAAGACTTTAGTCGCTACATTCCCTGTATATCTCAACGCTTTAGCAGGTCGCGGCGTTCACGTCGTTACCGTTAACGACTACCTCGCGAAACGTGACTCCGAATGGATGGGTACCATTTACGAATTCTTAGGTTTGACAGTAGACTGCATCGACAAGCACGAACCTAACTCACAAGCACGTCGCAATGCTTATCTCGCTGATATCACATACGGTACGAACAACGAATTCGGTTTCGACTACCTCCGTGACAATATGACAGGCACGCCAGAAGAACTCGTTCAACGCAAGCATCACTTCGCTATCGTCGACGAGGTTGACTCTGTTTTGATTGACGACGCACGTACTCCTTTGATTATATCAGGTCCAACACCACGCGGCGACCATCAGGAATTCGACATCTTGAAAGCTGACGTCGTGAAGCTTTACGAAGCACAAAAACGCCTCGTGACATTATGTCTGGCAGAGGCTAAAAAAATATTAACAGACCCTAACGCAACACAGGAACAAAAGAACCACGGCGCAAACCAACTCTTCCGCGCTTACAGAGGTCTTCCTAAAAACAACGCCTTGATTAAGTTCTTGAGTGAAGAAGGTATGAAAACTTTGATGCAGAAAACAGAAGGTTTCTACCTCCAAGAACAACAAAAGAATATGCACCTCATCGACGATGAACTTTATTTCGTTATCGATGAAAAATTACATAGCGTCGACCTTACTGAAAAAGGTATTGATGAACTCACAAAGGCATATAACGATTCATCATTCTTCATCTTGCCTGACGTTGGAAGTGAAATCGCTGAACTCGAACGCAGCGGACTCTCCAATGACGAAAAAGTGATGAAGAAATCAGAGTTGCTCCGTAACTTCTCAGAAAAATCAGAACGTTTACACACTGTACAACAACTCCTTAAAGCTTACACCTTGTTTGAAAAAGACGTCGATTACGTCATTATGGACAACAAGATCAAAATCGTTGACGAACAGACTGGTCGTATTATGGAAGGTCGTCGTTGGTCAGACGGTTTGCACCAAGCTGTTGAAGCAAAAGAAAACGTTCATATTGAAGCAGCGACACAAACATACGCTACAATCACATTACAGAACTATTTCCGTATGTACCACAAGCTTGCTGGTATGACAGGTACTGCTGAGACAGAAGCTGGCGAGTTCTGGGACATCTATAAATTAGACGTTGTCGTAATTCCAACAAATAAACCTATAGCACGTATTGACGCTGAAGACTTGATTTACAAGACAAAACGCGAGAAATACAATGCTGTTATTGATTATGTCCAAGAACTTGTCGCAGAAGGACGCCCAGTTCTTGTCGGTACAACATCTGTTGAAGTATCAGAGCTTCTTTCTAAATTATTGACACGTAAGGGCATCAAGCACAACGTCTTGAACGCTAAGTTACACGCCAAGGAAGCTCAGATTGTCAAAGATGCTGGTCAAGCAGGAACAGTAACTATCGCAACTAACATGGCAGGTCGTGGTACCGACATCAAGTTGGGACCTGGCGTCAAGGAAGCCGGCGGTCTCGCCATCATCGGTACAGAACGTCATGAGTCACGTCGTGTCGACCGTCAGTTACGCGGTCGTTCAGGTCGTCAAGGCGACAATGGTAGTTCACAATTCTTCGTATCACTCGAAGACGACTTGATGCGTATGTTCGGTTCCGACAGAATCGCTCCTCTTATGGACAGAATGGGCATCAAAGAAGGCGAAGTGATTCAGCACTCAATGATTACAAAACAAATTGAGAAAGCTCAGAAGAAAGTCGAAGAAAATCACTTCGGAACACGTAAGCACCTCCTTGAATATGACGACGTGATGAACTCACAACGCGAGGCAATCTATGAAAAGAGACGCCACGCCTTATTCGGAGAACGCCTTTCAATAGACATTAATAATATGATGTATGACCTCGGCGAATCATTGATAGAAAGATTCCAGGAAGTCAACGACTATGAAGGTTTGGAATTAGAAGTGCTTTCTACAATGGGCATCGACCTTCCTTTTGAAGAAGACGAATTCAAACGTTCTAAATTAGATGTTCTTGCTGAAAGATTATTCGACAAAGCTCTTGAAGTTTACAACAACAAGACTCGCATCATCGGTGAAAAGACATTGCCAATCATAGAAAACGTTCATAAGAACACACAATATGAAAACATCTTGATTCCATTTACAGATGGCAAGAAGAGCATGAATGTCGTTGTAAATCTTAAGAAAGCCGTTGAAAATGGCGCAAAAGAGATTTCATTGTCTGTAGAAAAATTCATCACACTCGGCATCATCGACGAGTCATGGAAAGAACACTTACGTGAATTAGACGAATTGAAACACTCTGTACAAAACGCACATTACGAACAAAAAGACCCTCTCTTGATTTACAAATTCGAGTCATTCAATTTGTTCAAGCAAATGATACAGAAGATTAACACCGACGTCATTTCCTTCTTGATGCGTGCTAATGTTCCTATGCAAGACGGCAGTCAAGTCAAAGAACAAAGAGCCAGAGCTATCGACAGAAGCAAGTTAAAGGAACAACGTAACGACTTGTTGTCACAAGCACACAGCAACACACAAGAACGTCAAGTGACACAACCAATTCACGTTGAGAAGAAAGTCGGAAGAAACGACCCTTGTCCTTGTGGCAGCGGCAAGAAATACAAGAACTGCCATGGACAAATGGAGAATTGAAAATTATAATTAACAATATTTGTTAAAAATAAGAGGAGTGCTGCAATAAATTTTGCGGCACTTCTTTTTTTCTAGAAAAATCACATCTGTCTTCAACAAAATTATTATAACTTTGTAAAGTAAACTAGTAATTGGTTTAAGGTTTAATTGTTATGGTCAACAGTCAACAGTCAACGGTCATCAGAGAAAGCTCACAGCTCATAGTTCACAGCTCATGGCTTAAAATTTTCGTCTTTTGCCTTTTGCCTTTTGTCTTTTGCCATAACATAATTGCACAAGAAAGCACAGATTCTCTGGCAAGACCTCGCGTTGGTGTCGTATTAAGCGGCGGCGGTGCCAAAGGATTTGCGCACATCGGAGCTCTTAAAGTCATAGAAGAAGCAGGATTACCAATAGATTACATCGCAGGAACCAGCATGGGTAGCATAATCGGAGGCCTTTATGCCATCGGATATTCTCCAGAGATGATGACACGTCTCGTTAAAGAACAAGACTGGAATGCTATAATGTCGGACGCCATTCCTCAGAAATATATCTCCATCGACGACAAGATTCTCGACAGACATTATCTTGCGACTTTTCCTTTCAGAAACAAGAAGATACAGATGAAGTCGTCGATTTATGACGGAGAAATGATAAATCTTCTATTGGCACGACTGACATCGCCAGCATATAAGATAAGTAATTTCAACGAATTGTCAATACCGTTTCTTTGTGTGGCAGCCAACATCGAAAATGCTGAAGCATACGAGATGACGAAAGGCAATCTTCAGCGTTCCATCAGAGCGTCAATGTCGATACCATTTTATTTCCCTCCTGTGGAAATTGACGGACGTCTGCTCATCGACGGCGGACTGAGAAATAATTTCCCTGTTCCAAACGTAAGAGAAAAAGGCGTTGATATTATAATAGGTATTGACGTACAGCGTAACTTCCACACAAAAGACGAACTAAATTCCATGGCGATAATAATGGACCAAATCATCGCTATGTCTGACATCGACGCTTATACCAGAGCTAAAGAAGACGCCGACATTTACATAAAACCAGAGGTGGCAAAATACGGCATGATGGACTTCAATTCTTACGACACCATCATAGCACTTGGCGAAGAGGCGACACGGAAATATCTTCCACAACTGAAACGACTCGCCGACTCAATAAGAAACATTCAAGATTATAAAATAGAACGACCTGATGTCGCTCCTCTAGATTCAATATATATCGTGGCATTGAAAGTTGAAGGCGTCAAAGATGAAAACGCCAACTTCGTCAAAAAGTCTGTCGGAAAGAATTATCCTGCAAAAATAGCGATACGCGACATCGAATCGGCAATCATGAGCATATATGCTACTGGATATTATAAAGATATCTGGTATAAACTTACGCCAGCGCCTAAAGGAGCTAACTTGGTGATTCACTGCACAGAAAAAGAAGAAGAGTCTGTATCAGTAGCAGCTCATTACGACACCGACTACGGAATAGGTATTTTGGCGAACATCACGCTTAAAAACATCTTCAAATTCCCTCGACGTTCAACACTGTCGGCAGACATCAACATCGCCGAAGACCCTTACTTCAAACTACGTTTCCATTCAGGATTGTCACAGAAATTCAAGTACGGCATTGATTTATCAGCGATAAGCCTGTTTATGAATCAATACAACGACAAGACCATCAACAACTCTTACAGCGTGCAAGACAACAAGGTGGATTTGTTCGTAGAATTCATGCCTACCTTGGTACAGCAATTCCGGGTTGGCATCGTCGGCAACTATGTCAATCTGAGAGACAACCTCATTCATGTCGTCGACCCTGACAACTACGACTTCATTTCACATGCATATTTCAACTATCACATTGACAATGAAGACTCCCCTACTTTCGCTTCAAGAGGTTGGAAATTAAATATCAACGGAAAATACATCATTCCAGTCATAAAACTCAAAGACGGTTCTAAGATGGGACATTCCATCATATTAAGAGCCGACGTTGACGGTTCCATTGCGATAAAGAAAAGGCATTCCTTGAAATTAGGTGCCACTGTCGGTTCTTCTATCAAAGTCAACGAAACACCTTTAAGCTATCGTTTCTTTGTCGGAGGACAGTCGCACATGAAATACTTCGACAACATAATAGCTTTTGAAGGATTGAGGTTCACACAGTTATATGGCGAACACATTGCTATAGGCAAGATTTCGTGGCAATATAATTTCTACAAAAACTTTTACGCCATTGCGAATTGCAACGGAGGTTATATCGCTGACGACTACAGCACATGGTTCTCCGACAACAACTTCACTTTCGGTTGCGGACTGACATTAGGAGTAAAAACAAAAGCCGGTCCTATAGAAGTGAGTCTTATGGGTTCCAACAGATGCTCTGGCGTGACAGGATTTTTCAACGTAGGTTATTGGTTCTAAACAAATAAAAATTATATAAACTTAAGTGATATGAAATACAGAAGAGTACTTTTAAAATTGAGCGGTGAAGCTCTCATGGGCGAGCAACAATACGGCATCGACCCAGAACGTCTTAACGATTATGCAGAAGAAATAGCAGAAGCAGCGAAACAAGCACAGATTGCCATTGTCATCGGCGGCGGTAACATCTTCCGTGGTTTGCAAGGCGCAAGCAAAGGCATGGACAGAATCCAAGGCGACTATATGGGAATGCTCGCTACTGTCATCAACAGCATGGCATTACAATCGACATTACAATCTAAAGGTGTGAAGACTGCTTTATTATCAGGCGTTTTCATCGACCGCATCGCTGATTCTATGAGCAGCGCAAAAGCTATAAAACTCCTTGAAGAAGGCAATGTCGTCATCATCGGTGGCGGTTCCGGAAATCCATTCTTCACAACCGACACCGCATCAGCATTGAGAGCCGTTGAAGTAAGAGCCGACATCATCTTAAAAGGAACACGCGTCGATGGCATTTACACCGCTGACCCTGAGAAAGACCCAACAGCAACAAAATTCGAGCACATCACTTACGACGAGGCTTACAACAAAAACCTTAAAGTCATGGACCTCACAGCATTTACCTTATGTAAAGAAAACAATATGCCGATGTATGTCTTCGACATGAACACAAAAGGCAATTTGTTAAAAGTCCTTAATGGCGAAGAAATCGGAACATTAGTAACAAAATAAATTGTTGTGAAAAAAGAAACACTATCTATCACCGATAAGGTCCTCTTATCGGTGATATTGTTGGTTGCTACAATCTTACGTTTCTGGAACCTTGACTCAGTGCCGTTCATGCACGATGAGTTCAGCGCACTATATAGAACCAGATTCGATTCATTCTTTCAACTGATTAGAGATGGAATAATGACATCCGACTCACATCCTGCAGGCGTGCAGATATTCTTGTATTATATGGTCAAGATATTCGGATGGAATGAGTTCTGGCTTAAATTGCCGTTTGCCTTAATGGGCGTAGGTTCCGTATTTCTAGTATTTAAAATCGGACAGCAATGGTTCAACACCAAAGTCGGTTTGTTCAGTGCCGCCATCGCGACAGTGAGCGAACTGTTCATTTTATATAGTCAGGTGATAAGACCTTATTCTCCAGGATTATTTTTTGTTCTGCTTTTCGTTTATTTCTGGAACAAAATATTATTCATAGAAAACAAACCATCAATTTCAACATGCATCGGTTTTGCATTAGCAGCATTTCTCTCATCACAGATGCATAACTTCTCGTTAGCACAAGCCGGATTGATATGGTTTTCAGGTCTTTTCTTCTTAGACAGAAACAACAAACCACAAATAAAAGCATACGTATTCAGTAGTTTAGGCGCGTTATTGATGTTTCTGCCGACATCATACATATTCTATTATCAGTTGTTTGTAAGAGGCGGCATTGGAGGATGGCTCGACATGCCTGAAAAGACATTCTTAATAGACTTCTTCAAATACACACTCAACTATTCGTGGCTTTTCATATTCGTCTTCTTAATCATTGCAGCGCTTCCATTTCTGACGAATAAAGTTTCAAAAGACAATAAAATAAAACTCAGAATAACAGCGATATTATGGTTCTTAATACCATTTGCGGTAGCATTATTATTCTCAAAATTCAAAGAACCTATATTACAATTCAGAACTCTGGTATTCGGAACTCCTTTCTTAATCATCGCGTTACTCTCTTTTTACGATGATTTAAAAGTTACAGTAAAAGAAGGAATTACGATAATAACAGCCATTTTATTGATAGGTTTGGTCACGCTCATCACAGATCGTCAATATCACAAACAAGTCTGCAACCAAGGTTTTGACCAAATCGCAGCACAGATGAAGAAAGATCAGGAGCGATACGGCGACAGCATCACATTCTTATCACACAGCAATATGTCGTTTATGACAAAATTCTATCAAGACAAAGAAGGCGTCAGCAACAATCATTGCTTCGATAAAACATCAGAGTTGAACGACTTCAAAGAACTGCTGTCAGATTTAGACACAAAATATATCGGCATCGGTTTGTCGGACCACGTCAACATCTTGTGGGAATTGTCAGCTTTGGCATATTATCCTGAAATCATTGAAGAAAAGCAGTGGTTCAACACAAAATATCTTCTTTTGGCAAAGGGCAACAATCAGTTGACATCCATCATTAATGACGTAGAAATGCGAGGCGAATGGGGATGTTCTTTCGTCATGGAGACAGACGACATTGACAATTTTTACAATATAGGATTCATTGCAGAGACGCAAGCCATTGATACAGTTACGGATATTATCTTGGTCACAGAAATAAGAGACGTCACAAGCGACTCGCTTTTATTGTGGAGCGGCGAAGACAACGATTCAAAAGCAATAATGCCAGGAGAAACATATTACCTGACCAACGGTTTCCATTTTGATGCAAATAAATACGACAAAGAAAATATTAAAGTAAAAGTTTATATATGGAATAAGGGCAAAAACTTTGTTACGATAAATAATATTTTTTGTTATAAATCTAAAAAGGAACCTTATTTTTTAGGATTATATGAACCACTTAACTGAAAAATTTTTATTTTTGTGCTGTAAAATGATATAATTATGACAGAAGAATCTCAATTTATCTTAGATGAAACTACTGAAACCATGGAAAACACCATGAAACACATGGACTTGGAATTTCAGAAGATTAGAGCAGGCAAAGCAAGCCCTGCTATGTTGCAAGGTGTTAAAGTTGAATATTACGGAACTGTTGTACCTATCGAACAAACTTCAAATATCGGAACTCCTGACCCACGTCAGATTATTGTTCAACCTTTCGATAAAAATTCTATCTCAGCTATAGAAAAAGCCATCTTAAATGCAAACTTAGGTTTCAATCCTAAAAACGAAGGCGATTTCTTACGCATCCTCGTTCCTCCATTGACAGAAGAACGTCGTAAAGAATTGGCAAAACGCGCCAAGACTGTAGCTGAAGAGACTAAAGTTGGTATCCGCAACATCCGTCGCAACGCTAACGATGACGCCAAGAAACTCAAAGACGAAGGCGTATCAGAAGACGAAGTGAAATTGATAACAGAAAAAATCCAAGAAATCACAGACAAATACGTCAAGAAAGCCGACGAACTCTGTGAACTCAAGATAAAAGACATTTTAACAGTTTGATAGAAAGCGACCTCAGGGTCGCTTTTTTTTGAACTAAGAACTAAGAACTAAGAACCAAGAACTCTGACTGCTGACTGCTGACCGCTGATAGCTGACCGCTGATAGCTGATAGCTGACAGCTGATTTTCAACTTTCAATTTTCAACTTTCAATTTTCTCCATTCTGTGGTCTTTTTTCTTATCTTTGCGAACTTAAAATAAGTTATATGAGAAAGTTAGTTTTTACATTATTAGTCATTCTTTCATTTTGTAATTTAGCTTTAGCACAAAGCACTATCGAACCTAGATTACACGAAATCTTAAATCAAAAAGGCGACGAGATGATAAGCGTTAACATCATCTTAAAATCGCAGATGAATTTTAACAATTTAAGAAGCAGAGCAAACAACGTCATCGACAAAGAAGTGAGACGTAACATTTTAGTCGATGAACTCAAGAGTTTCACCGAAAAAGAACAGCAAGAATTATTATCCATTCTCAATGCTGAAGAAAGAAGCAATAAGGTAAAAAACGTCAGTTGCCATTGGCTCGCCAATTACATCAACTGTATGACGACACGCGACGTCATCTATCAACTGTCACAACATCCTGACGTCCTTGTCATCGGTTATGATGAAGAAAAAGTCCTGATAAGCAACAACTATTCAGAGAGAGCAGAAAGCGTAGAAGGCATGACGGAAAACATCACAACTGTCAATGCTGACGACATCTGGGAGATGGGTTACACAGGCGAAGGCATTATTGTAGCAGTCATCGACTCTGGCGTCAACTACAACCACGTCGACATCAAAGACCACCTCTGGGACGGCGGAGAAGAATTCCCTCATCACGGATATAACACATACGACGGCAACAAAGACCCTATGGACAAATACGGTCACGGCACACACTGCGCAGGCACTGTATGCGGCGACGGTTCTTCAGGAACCAAGACTGGCATCGCACCTAGAGCGACGCTGATGTGTGTGAAGAGCGTCAGCGACCAAGGCACAGGCGGCGCACATAACATCAACAGCGGTATGGAATGGGCTATCGAACACAATGCCGATGTCTTAAGCATGTCGTTAGGTGTCACCATGCCAATGATTTCAGAAAAAGAGATGTTACGTCGCAGCTGCGTCACCGCATTAGAACTCGGCGTTGTGGCATCAGTCGCAGCAGGCAACTACGGCGCTAACGAATATATGATGATCAAACCTGTTCCAGAAAACATCATCATTCCTGGCGGATGCCCTCCACCATGGCTTAGTCCCGACCAAGAAACTAACGCCGGCGGTATCTCTTGCGTAGTATCTGTCGGCGCTGTCGACTACAACGACGCTCCTGCCGACTTCTCATCAAACGGTCCTGTCACATGGGAAAATACAGAGTTCGAAGATTATGCTTACAACAACGGCGAGATGATAGGTCTCATCCGTCCTGACATCTGCGCTCCTGGCGTATCAATCGTGTCTCTCGACTATTCATCAGACAACGGACACACCTCAATGAACGGAACATCAATGGCAACACCATGCGTCGCTGGCATCATGTGCCTCATGCTTGAAAAAGACCCAAGCCTCACTCCTGCCGACATCTGCAGAATATTAGAGACGACAAGCGTGAAACTTTCTGAAACAAAAAGCAATAAAACCGGCACAGGCCGCGTCGATGCTTTGGCAGCTCTCAATGCTATAGACAACGGCGACTTCGCTTTCGTAAGATGTGATATCAACGACAACAAAGGCAACAACAACGCTAACATCAATCCTGGCGAAAACGTCAACATCAACATCACTTTCAAAAACAATTCAGAAGAAAACTTCAATAATGTAAAAGCTGTCTTAAGAAGCAGAAGTGAATTCGTCACCATAACAGACTCTATCGCCCAGATAGAAAACATCAACTCAAATGAAAGCGTAGCAATAGAAAACATATTCGCAGTCACATTAGACGAAAACACTTTGCCAAGAACATTACTCGCATTTGACGTTTATTTCTACAATGAAAACGACGAGCAGATAGCATATCTCAGAGCTCCAGTTTACGCAAGCGGTTCTGAAATACAATTCTCTTCTTTCATCGTGAAAAACGACACCAACGGCAACGGATTACTTGAAGCAGGCGAGACAGCAGACCTCGGCATTGTATTGAATAATGTCGGAAATGAAATCGCCGTCGGATTAAAGGGCGTCATTTCTTCAACAAACGACAAACTCACCATCAACAACACAGAAGCTGAGTTCAGCAGCATAGGCGAAAACACATCAGCAGTGGCTTTATTCAACGTCACATTGGCAGACAACGCAGGCGACAACTTCAAACTTCCTATCAAGATGACTGTCACCGATGCTTTCAACAACACATACGAATTTGAAGGAACTTACAAAAAAGCCTGTGAAATCATATTTGAACTTTATGACACCAGCGGCGACGGATGGAACAAAGCAGCTTTACAAGTGTCATACAGCGACGGCACTCCTGACGAAGCATTCACCATCGCAACAGGAAAGACAAAGACTTACAAACGTAAAATCGCTAATGACGTCGAAGTGACATTGACTTGGCACAAAGGCACTTGGGACTTAGAAACCAGTTTCATCATCAAAAATGAAAACGGCAATATCATCTATCGTAACGGAGGTTTCCTCGACAGCGGTTTCCTCTATTCTTGGGTCAACAACTGCTCTTGCGAAAACAACAGCTTCGATATGTGCGAACCAATAAAATCAATCAATGCTAACGTTGATAAAAACAACGTAATTTTGACATGGCAAGCTCCAAATGACGATGAATTCATCAGATATGAAATCTATCGCGACACAAAATATTTAGGAGAGACAGACGGTTTGTCATTCGTAGACAGCAACATTGACCATAACAGAGCATTCTCTTACACTTATAGCGTAAGACCTATTTACGAAGATGACTGCTACGGTTCATTCAAGAGCGTCCTCGCTCAATGGGGCGTAAATGTTAACGAATATTCACATAATGCAAACGTCAACATATATCCAAATCCAGCAAACGACAAAATTCATATCGTCACTGATGTTGAAATGGAAGAAGTCGTCGTTTATACAATAACTGGTGTTATTGTCGGTCAACAGTCAACAGTCAACGGACAACAGACATTGACCATTGATTTGGACAATTTAAAATCTGGAATTTATTTCATTAAGATAAATACAAACGAAGGAAATATAGTTAAGAGAATTATTAAGAACTAATTAGCTATCAGTCATCAGCGGTCAGCTATCAGAAACAATTGAAAATTGAAAACTGAAAATTTAGAACTGACTGCTGACAGCTAAATTTAAAATATGGACAAAGACTGTTGACTGTTGTCTGTTGTCCGTTGACTTTAAAATCATGAAAAAGACATTACTCCTCACATTACTCCTCCTCTTGTTGTGCAATATAGGATTTGCGCAAAGCACCATCGACCCTAGATTGCAAGAGGTTTTGAATCAGAAAGGCGATGAGATGATTCCTATCAACATCATCTTCAAGTCGCAAATAGACCTAAAAAAACTCAGAACTCGCGCTGATGCGACTCTCGACAAGAAAGTACGACGCAACATCCTAGTCGACGAACTCAAGCTTTTCTCTGAAGAAAAACAACAGGAAGTCTTGTCGATTCTCAAAGCCGAGACAAGAAGCTATAAGGTCAGCAACATCAAGACACACTGGCTTGCCAACGCCATCAGCTGCAATGCCGACCGCAATGTCATCTATCTTCTTGCAGAACATCCAGACATCGCTATAATCGGTTATGACGAGATGATAAAAATGGTCCCAGATGTTAGTCAAGAGTCAACTGTCAGCAGTCAAGATTCAAGAGACGAATATGTTGACATGACAGACAATATCCTTATGGTCAAAGCAGATAAGGTTTGGGAGATGGGATACACTGGCAAGGGTGTTCTCGTTGCTGTCATCGACTCTGGCGTCAACTACAACCACGAAGACCTTAAAGACCATTTATGGGACGGCGGCGCACAATATCCAAACCACGGATACAACACCGTCAACGACAATTATGACACTATGGACAGATACGGTCACGGCACGCACTGCGCCGGTACTATCTGTGGCGACGGAACCTCTGGCATCCTCACAGGTATGGCTCCCGACGCAACATTGATGTGCGTCAAAGCCCTCGATGACTACGGTTCAGGCAACACAAGCAGCATCAACCTTGCTATGGAATTCGCAATAGAAAACCACGCCGACATCTTAAGCATGTCGTTAGGCATCGTAGGTCCTAGCGTCGCAAACAAAACATTGTTACGCCACACCTGCGTCAACGCCTTGGAACTTGGCGTGGTAGCATCTGTAGCAGCCGGCAACTTCGGCACCAATATGACTCCTCAAGTACAGGTACCTAACAACATCTTAGCTCCTGCCAACTGTCCTCCACCATGGTTACACCCTGACCAACAAGTCAACCCTGGAGGATTGACATGCGTAGTGGCTGTCGGCGCCGTCGACTATTTCGAAGGAATGTACACCAACGGTTCTAAAGGTCCTGTCACATGGGCAGACAGCGAGTTCGGCGACTATCCTTTGGGCGGCGACAAAATCGGTCTCATCCGTCCTGACGTCTGCGCTCCTGGCGTCGGCGTGAAGTCACTCGACCACGACAGCAACAACGGATACAACTTAAAAACCGGTACTTCAATGGCTGCTCCTTGCGTGGCTGGCGTAATGGCTCTTATGTTAGAAAAAAACAAAGACTTCACTCCTGCCGACATCTGCATGACATTGGAAACAACAGCAAAACGACTCACAGAGAAAAAAGACAACTTCTTCGGAACAGGTCTCATCGATGCTTTCAAAGCAATCACCAGCATGAGAGTCGGAGTGTTGTACGCAAATAACATTTCCATCAACGACAGCAACTTCAACAACAACGGTCACCTCAACGCAGGCGAAACTGTGAAGTTAAGTCTCAACGTTCATAATGATGATGAAAAAGAATATAACAACATAAAAGCTGTCATATCTTGCAAAAATGAATTGGTGACAATAACAGACGCTGAAGCTGTCATCGAAAATATAGGAGCCAACGGCGACATCACTCTCACAAACGAATTTGAATTCTCTGTCGATGAAAATATCGAATGCAAATCAGAATTGTATTTCGACTTCAACATTTATGAAAACGAAACTGTCATTGCTTCATCAATATTACAAATAAATGTAAAAGGCAGCGAACTCGATTTTGCATCTTTCGTTGTCAGAAACGACAACAACGGAAACGGCATCCTCGAAGCAGGCGAAACCGCTGACCTCGGCGTGGTGTTGAATAACATCGGCAACGAAATCGCAGTGAAAGTAAAAGGCATCTTGTCAAGCAACAGCAGCCACGTCACAATAAATAAGACAGAAGCAGAATTCAGTTCCATCGGCGCTAATGCCTCTGGCGTTGCATACTTCAACGTGACAGTAGCGGAAAATCCAGGCAACGAACTGAACCTTCCTTTCGCGATAAAGGTTTCCGACTTGTATGAAAACGAATACGAATTCAGTCACAACTATTCAAGTTCATGCAAATACATCTTCCAGCTTATGGATTCTTATTACGACGGATGGAACGGCGCTGCTCTCTTGGTAAAATACGACAGCGGAAGAAAGACCGACACCTTGACAATAAAATCAGGCGGTTTTGAAGAAAAACGTATCAGCATCGAGTCTAATGTTGAAGTTACACTTGAATGGATGGGCAAAGACCAATATGATAGCGAATGTAGCTTCGCAATAGCGACTGAATACTACACTGCAGTTTATTCAAGTCCTGCTTTATCTCCATCAACTACATTCCTATACTCATGGGTCAACGATTGTTCTTGCAAAAATGAATACGCTGAAATATGCGATGCAGTAAAAGACCTTAAAGCCGAGTTAAATGGAAATAACATCGTGTTGAGTTGGTCAACAGACAACGGAGAACAGACAACAGTATATGAAGTCTATCGTGACACAAAGTTATTGGGAACTACAGAAGAGACATCATTCACCGACGACAGTTCAGCAAATGGCGAATACATCTACAGCGTAAGAGCTATTTACGAAGACTGCAACGGATTATTCAGCGACGCTATTGCTAAAAACACAGTATCCATAGGCGAAACTTGTTTAGTAAGAGCATCTATCTTCCCTAACCCATCAAAAGATATTTTCACGATAATATGCGACGACATGACATATGTGACAGTCTATAATGTCGTTGGAAGCAAGATTATGGAAACTAATGTCAATGGAAACATTCACGTCATTAATGACCTTAAATCAGGAGTTTATTTCGTTGAGATAAAGACCATTGAAGGAAAGGCTGTTAAGAGAATCGTGAAACTTTAATTATAAGACACCAAGACACTAAGACACCGAGTCGCCAAGGAAATTAAAAACCTGAAGACTCGGTGTTTTATTTTTCTGTCCACTAATAAACACTAATCTAGCACTAATAAGATTCGTGTTGATTCGTGGTTAAAAAAGGTTTATCTTAATTCGTGGACTATTTTCTCGATGCTGATTCCTTCTGCTTCAGCGGTGTAGTTTCTCACGAGACGATGGCGTAATATCGGCAATGCCACTTCCTGTACGTCTTCGATATCTGGAGAAAGTTTACCTTTCAGAAGAGCATTAGCCTTCGCTCCTATTATCAAATATTGCGATGCGCGTGGACCTGCTCCCCAGCTGAGATATTTGTTGCTCCATTCGTGGGCGCGCGCAGTGCCAGGTCGCGTGCTCGACACCAGATTTACCGCATATTCATAAACGTTATCAGCGACTGGAACACGACGGACGAGGTTCTGGAAATAAACTATCTCCTCTGCCGTCATCACCGGATTGACGTCTGTAACCTTAGCAGATGTAGTGTTTTTAACGACTTCTATCTCTTCTTCGTAAGAAGGATAATCCAGTTTTAAATTAAACATAAAACGGTCGAGTTGCGCCTCAGGAAGAGGATATGTTCCTTCCTGTTCGATAGGGTTCTGTGTCGCTAAGACGAAGAACGGCTCTTGCAGTTTATATGTCTTTCCTGACACGGTGACGTGTTTTTCCTGCATCGCTTCAAGAAGAGCAGCCTGTGTCTTAGGAGGCGTTCTGTTGATTTCGTCAGCGAGGATTATATTAGAAAACACCGGTCCTTTGATGAACTTGAACTGACGCGTGTCGTCGATGATTTCTGTTCCGAGAATGTCAGAAGGCATAAGGTCGGGAGTGAACTGAATTCTGTTGAAAGAGAGACCGAGTGCACGACCGATGGTGCTTACCAGCAATGTCTTGGCGAGACCAGGCACGCCAACCAACAATACATGACCTTGACAAAATACCGATAATATTGTGTTATGAATGATTTCGTTTTGTCCGACGATGACCTTTGAAATCTCATTCTTCAGCTGTTCATATTTTTGTACGAGTGCCTTTGCACCTTCCACATCTGACTGATACATCTTATTTCAGTTTTGGGTTATTATTCAGCAAAATTCCATCCGAATCTAAAGTCACAATCTTTATATTCATCACACACTTTGATATAAGCCTTGCCTGACTTATTCGCTATCCATTTGTCTATTATCTCCTCACGTTTCTTCTGCAAAGCGAGGTCGCGAATCAACGAATAGTCTTCTTTAAGGTTAGCCTTATGTGGTTCTGTCTTCTTTCTAAGATATATCAAACGGCAAGCGTCCTTGTTGTCGGATGTCTTCATCGGTACAGGAGCGCTGAGGTCACCAACATTCATTTTACTGATTACAAATGCCACTTGCTGGTCAAGTTCTGATGCGTCGAACAAGGTGCCGCCTGTTGCAGGATTTACAAGTGTACCGCCATTCACTCTATCTTTTTCATCGCTGAAACGGCGTACTGCTTCGTCGAATGTGAGACTGTCGTTATGGATAAGACCTGCGATAGAATCCAATTCGTCGTACGCAACTTGCAATGCCTCTGGATCGACTTTCACTGTCAACAAGATATGGCGCACGTTGACAAAGTCGCCGCGACGTTCTATCATCTGAATGATATGGAAACCGAATTCTGTCTCAACGACTTCTGAAATCTCGCCTTCGCGCAGGTTGAAAGCAGCAGCTTCAAATTCTGGAGCGAACTCGCCTCTTCCTGTGAATCCCAACTCACCGCCTTTCTTGGCAGAACCTGGGTCTTCAGAATAAAGCAACGCCAAAGTAGAAAAGCGTTCGCCATTCAAAATACGCTTACGCATCTTATATAATCTGTCTTTTACTTCCAACTTCTGATCCAATGTGATTGGCGGTTTCTTGACAAGATGAGCAATCTCATATTTAGAATTAACCATTGGGATGCTGTCTTTCGACATGCTATTATAAAGACTTCTAACCTCCGACGGTGTCACCTCAACATTCGCCAAAATAGTCTGTTGAACCTGTTGAACCAACATATTTTCCTTTCTGACACGGAACAAATCCTCCCTAATTTCAGGCATTGTCTTCTTGTAATATTTCTCAAGGTTCTCTTGCGATCCCAATTGTGAAATGAAATAACTTATCCAACGATCAACATCAGCATTGACTTGCTCATCGGTCACTGTGATACTGTCCATTTCCGCTTGATTAAGCATAAGTTTCTGGAACATAAGATCTTCTAGAATCTCACAACGTAATGCGCTGGCACTGCCTTTAATGCCGCCATGTAGTCTGTACTCCAAATATTGCGCTTCAACATCTGATTGAAGGATTATATTCTGTCCAACTACAGCCACTATCTTGTCTATGACCTGTGCTTCTTGCGCCTTCATTGGCACTGCAATAACAAAAAATAATATCGCAAAAATCAATGCTATCTTATTACTATTTCTTCTCATATCATTAACTTGTTGTCTTTAAAAAACATCAAACGCCTTGTCTTGGATTGCTTTTGTTTGTAAATCGTTATATAATTTTTCCAGCAGTTCTTTCTTTCTATTACTCAAGATGATATATTTTATCCTGTCTGTTTCCATCTCGCATGGAGACTCATCACCTACAAGACGATAATCGCATATCTTCACTAGAGTGTATGTCTCGTCATTATTAACGACGAGCACTTTCTTTTCATTCAAGAAAGACCTGTTATCTTTTACTTTCAAATCATAAGTGTTGATAACTTCATCAAAGTTATGCCATTCCTTGATGTTAAAGTCATAACTTATAGCATATTGATTTGCCAATGATGTCAAGGAATCTATCATTAAGTTATCATAATCGCGGAAGAGTTTGGTAAAAACCCATTTCTTTTTGCTGTCGTTTGGCAATGTGACATAAGCCAATTGCACTATATCGCGATTCATTCTGAACTCTGCGCGGTTCTTGTTGTAATAATCATAAATCTGGTCTTCTGTGACTTCGGTGTCAAGGTTTTGGTTTATAAGTTCTGTCTCGTATTTATTTATAACCAAAGAGTTACGATACTCTTCCAATCTCTTCGAGAAATCCAGTTGTTCTGGTGTCAGATTATTCTCAGCCTGACGTATCAGCAACTGATTGCGAACCCATTTATCGATATAAACCTTCGCTCTCACCACGCTATCGTGATAGCTGATACCTTCATAAACGATATTCTCCAGGTCGGTCTTATATAATTTCTTACCATATACCGAGACAACGACTTCACCCTTGTCCTCGGTTTTCTTTCCTTGACATGCAGAAAAGAACAATGCTAAAATAAGACTGACCCAGAGATAACGCATTTGTATTTTTTAATAATTCTTTTTAACTTTCTTTAAAAGTTTTTGATTGACTTCCACTGGATACTTTTCTCTAAGTTGTTGTAACCAAAGTGTTTCCAACTCATTTTGATATCCTGAAGTAACCAAACCTTTTGCTTCTTTGAATGACTTATGTTCTACAGGACGAAGCTCAATAATCTTAATTATCTGTGTTGAATTATCGACTGTAGACTTGAAGATTTGCAACGCGCCTTCTTTCCATTCCATTTCGTCTATGTTGACATTGTCGCCTTTTTGATAGAATGACAGACGAGCTGTTGCTGGCAACTTATTGCTGTTCAAATAAGCACGAACTGAATCTATCGTAACATCACCGCTGAGAAGTGTTGCTATTTCTTCAACATTTTCTCCGTTATTTGATATCACAACTATAGCTTTGACTCTTTCGTTCCACATATAGTTGTCCTTATTTCTTTCGTAGTATTCATTCAATCCTGTGGTGTCTTCAACAGCTTTGTTCCATACTTGTTCTTCCATCAATGAGAACAACAAAATACCGTCATGATATTCTTGTACCAAAGTCTTGAATTCTGGATATTTATCTTCAAGGACTGAATCTTCGTAAGCGAATACTTTTTCTTTCAAGAATGCGTCATAAAGTTCGTATGCGTATGCTGATGAAGAAAGGAATCCTTGTCTTCTTTGATGACCGACGACATAGTCGACGAACTCTTGCAATTTGCATGTCTCTTTGCCGATTGTGAAGATAACTTTCTCTGCATCAATTTCTGCTGGTTGATACATTCCCATCGCTAATGTGCTGTCGATTGTAGCGATGTATTCATCTTTAACTTTAGTGTTTTCCTTAAAGTTATTGTCTTTCATGATGCGCTTCATTGCGATTTCTTCGCTTATCTTACCGCGCATATCTCTTTCAACTCTTTCTTCCAACTTTGCTTTTTCTGTTTCAAAAGCTGATGGAGGTGTTGTTGCAACGAGTCTGATAATGTGATAACCAAAGCTTGTCTTCACTGGTTCTGAAATCTCGCCTGGTTGAAGACCTTTCACTGCTGTGATGAATTCTGGTACTATCTGATTGACTTTGAATGGACTGAGAACGCCATTGTTAGCGATTGTACCATTGTCTTCTGAATATCTCTTTACGAAATCTGACCATTGGCTTTGGTCTTTCATAAGTTCATTGTAGATATTATAAGCTTTGTTTTTCAAAACAGAATCTGATTTACTTGGGTCATTAGAGTCTGACACCAAGAAAATATGAGCTGCTCTTACCAAGCCTAAGGCAGGAGTCTTGCTGTTAACTTTGATGATATGATATCCGAAATCTGAACGTATTGGCATTGACACCTCGCCTACTTCTGTTGTATAAACGCCAGTTTCAAAAGGATATACCATATCAAATGCTGTGAAATAACCTAATTCGCCACGGTTGCCAACATAAGCTTTTCTCACGCCAGGAATCTCTGCCATATCGCGTGCTGAAGGGTCGTCTGACATTTCCATTGCAACAGCTGAGAAGTCTTCACCTTTTAATATACGTTCGCGGATTTTCATTGCCTTGTCATAAGCTGCGAGAGTGTCGGCTGGCAATGCTTTTGCGCCGCATTTGATAAGGATGTGCGCTGCATTCATATCGAACTGCATTCTTTCATAAGCTTCTTTCACTAACTCTTCTGTGATATCGTCATTAGAGAAATATGGCTTTGCCAACTGGTCACGATAGTTCTTCAATTCTTTGACGAAAGAAGGAACAGTGTCCATTTTAAGGTCTTCAGCTTCAGTAACCTTCAATTTAAAATCAACGTATAAATCGAGATATTCATCAATGTTTTTCTTGTCTAAGACATCTGTCTTGACATTATTTTTCTCGTAAGTATCCATAAACTCACGAGCTGAAATCTCTTTATCTCCGATAGTAATCAATGTCTTTTTAGCGTAAGACTGAGCTGATAAAAGCGATGGCATCATCATAAATAAAGAAGCGATGAGCCATGTCTTGAGTGTTTGTTTTCTTATCATATTCTTTTCATTATTTAGAAAAAATAACGAGGATTTTGAAACTATATTATGTTGAACTAAGAACTAAGAGCTAAGAACTAAGAACTTTAAGCTTTGAACTTTGAACCCTGAACCAAAAATAAAAGTTCTTAGTTCAGGGTTCAATAGCCTTAGTTCAAATGCCATTATGCTTTTGTGCTATAGTTAGGTGATTCTGCTGTGATTGTGATATCGTGTGGATGGCTTTCGCGCATGCCTGAAGCAGTAATCTTAATGAATTGTGCCTTTTGTAAATCGCTGATTGTTTTTGAGCCTGTGTAACCCATACCAGCGCGGAGACCGCCGACTAATTGATAAACGACTTCTGAGAGGCTGCCTTTGTAAGGAACGCGACCTACGATGCCTTCTGGAACGAGTTTCTTGATGTCGTCTTCCATATCTTGGAAGTAACGGTCTTTAGAACCATTTTGCATAGCTTCGAGAGAACCCATGCCGCGGTATGTCTTGAATTTTCTTCCTTCGAAGATGATTGTGTCGCCTGGAGATTCGTCAACGCCAGCGAATAATGAGCCAGCCATAATTGAAGAAGCACCTGCTGCGATAGCTTTCACGATGTCGCCTGTGTAACGGATACCGCCGTCAGCGATGACAGGGATGCCTGTGCCTTGGAGAGCTTGTGAAACGTTGTAAACTGCTGTAAGCTGAGGAACACCGATACCAGCGATGATACGTGTTGTACAGATTGAACCTGGTCCGATACCTACTTTAATAGCGTCGATGCCAGTCTTAGCAAGTTCGCGCGCTGCGTCAGCTGTAGCGATGTTACCAACAACGATGTCGATGTTTTTAAATCTGCTGCGTAATTCCTTAGCGACGTTGATAACGTTTTGTGAGTGGCCGTGAGCTGTGTCGATGTTGATAGCGTCGACGCCTGCTGCTACCAATGCTTCTGCTCTTTCGATTGTGTTAGCTGCGATACCTACAGAAGCAGCAACGCGCAAACGACCGAGAGAGTCCTTGCTTGCATTTGGACGAGCCTTGATTTTAATGATGTCTTTATATGTGATAAGACCGATGAGGTGATTGTCTTTGTCGACAACTGGCAACTTCTCGATACGATGTTTTTGGAGAATCTCAGCTGCTGTTGCGAAGTCGGTGAATTCTGTTGTAGTAACAAGATTTTCTTTTGTCATGACTTCGTAGATAGGACGTTTCATGTCTTGAACGAAACGTAAGTCACGGTTTGTAACGATACCGACTAAAATGTTATTTGCGTCGACTACAGGAATACCGCCGATGTGGTTTTCGTTCATCATGCGAAGAGCTTCACCTACCATAGCGTTTTCTCTGATAGTCACAGGGTCGATGATCATGCCGTTTTCAGCACGTTTAACTTTGCGAACCTCTGCAGCTTGACGTTCGATAGTCATGTTCTTGTGAAGAACACCGATACCGCCTTCTTGTGCGATTGCAATTGCCATAGCAGCTTCTGTAACTGTGTCCATACCAGCTGTTACGATAGGTATGTTAATCTTAATGTTACGAGAGAA
Organism: Bacteroidales bacterium; assembly: GCA_045656905.1. Classification (GTDB taxonomy): domain Bacteria; phylum Bacteroidota; class Bacteroidia; order Bacteroidales; family F082; genus Limimorpha. Next base: position 5,180 of record JAZOSA010000095.1, on the reverse strand, counting down.
ATTGGTACTTAAATTGGTATCTCTTGGGATGATATTGCTGTATGCAGGAACTAACAAAACGTCATCGTAAGTGAGACCGCCTTCGATAAATTTTACTGAATCTGACATAATTATTATTTTTTTGAAAATTATAAACTATATAAATTGGGCAAAGATAAGAAAAAACTTTGAACTAAGAACGAAGAACAAAGAACTTTTTTTGACTGTTGACTGTTGTCTTAAAAAAGAAAGACGCATCAATTACACCTTGTTCATTTCATCGGTGTAATTGACACGTCTCTACTTGGTGTCTTGGTGACTTAGTGTCTTGGCGACTTATAATCTCACCGACAAAGAAAGTCCTGTGTTATCAAATGTATAACCGAATTTTGCATTGACGATAGATGATGTTCTTCCGTAAAACAAACCAAGTGACACTCTTTCACTTATATCAAAATCAACTTCAAACATTCCACCAAGACAGGCCGCCAGATACATATTCGTATAAGGAACATAATTATCAGCATAGCTATAGCTGTATTTTGTCTGCGCATGATTTACTAGACCTCCCGTAAGCGAAAGTTTAAGATTCATAAAATCAAAACATTTCACTTTTCCTCTTACGCCTATTTGCAAAGCATTGCTATAACACATCGGATCTACAAAAGGATCAATATCTTGATAACCATTATATATCGTAAATGCTGCTACAACATCCAAGTTGTTTATCAAACCATAAGCATACCTCATATCGAAGCTCATTCCTTTTACATTATTTTCCTCTGAAGAAAATGAAGTAGCATCACTGATAGAAAGTCCAGTCTTGACTTCCAAATAATGTGCGCCTTTGTTAGTTTTTTCAGACTGCGCCATAGCTAATGCAGGCACTACCGCCAACACCAACAACAATAAATATCTTTTCATGATTTTAATGTTTAATGAATTTAACAAATAATTATCATGCTGATAACGGAAGATATTGTATTGTATTGTATTGTATTTTTTTACTATTGACTAAAAAGAAAGACGCATCAATTACACCTTGTTCATTTCATCGGTGTAATTGACACGTCTCTACTTGGTGTCTTAAAAATAACTTTAGCCTTTTGACATTAGCCTTTAGCCATTTTACTTCTTCAAGGTCGCAATTTGTTGTTCAAGAACTTTAATCTTGGCTTCAGCGTCTGACTTTTTCTTTCTTTCTTTATCGACGACTGCTGCTGGTGCGCCATTGACGAATTTTTCGTTCGACAATTTTGCTTCAACAGATTTCAAGAATCCTTGTGCGTAAGCCAATTCTTCTTCCAACTTCTTGATTTCTGCTTCTGTGTCGATATTGTCTGTCACAGGAATGAAATATTCTGTCGCTCTTACCAAGAATCCGAATGCGTCTTGTGGGTTTTCTGTCACATAATTGATATTGCTCAAGTTACATAACTTAGCGATGACAGAATCGAAGTCTTTGTTTACGCTGCCGTCTTTGTCAACAACGATAAGTTCGATAGCTTCTTTCATTGAGATGTTTTTCTCAGCGCGAATCTTACGGATGTTGTTGATGACGTCTTGTGTAAATATGAATTGATTTAAGATGTCATTGTCAACGACTTTTTGTGCTGGTTGTTGAGCGATGATGAGGTCGTCGCCATCTTGACGTTCTCTCAAGAGATGCCAGATGTCTTCTGTGATGAATGGCATGAATGGATGCAAAATCTTCATCAAGTTTTCGAAGAATGTGACTGTTGCGTTGTATGTCACAGCGTCGATTGGCTGATTCATCGGAGCTTTCACCATTTCGAGATACCATGAGCAGAAGTCGTCCCAGACAAGTTTGTATATTCCCATCAAAGCGTCAGAGAGACGATATTTGTCGAGGTTGTCGTTTGTTTCTTGAAGCACTTGTTGGAAGCGTTCTTCAAACCATCTCATCGCCATCTTAGCTGTCTCTGGCTGAGCGATGTTTTCGTCTACTTTCCAGCCTTTTACGAGACGGAGAGCGTTCCACATTTTGTTACAGAAGTTACGACCTTGTTCGCACAATGCCTCGTCGAAAGGAAGGTCGTTGCCTGCAGGTGCTGTGAGCATCATACCTACTCTAACGCCGTCAGCGCCGTATTTGTCGATAAGCTCGATTGGGTCTGGAGAGTTGCCCAATGACTTAGACATCTTACGGCCGAGTTTGTCGCGGACGATACCTGTGAAATATACTTTCTTGAAAGGAACTTCTTTTTGATATTCTTCGCCAGCCATAATCATACGAGCGACCCAGAAGAAGATGATATCCGGACCAGTGATGAGGTCGTTTGTTGGATAATAATATTTGAATTCTTCGTTGTCTGGATTCAAGATACCGTCGAACAATGAAAGAGGCCACAACCATGATGAGAACCATGTGTCGAGGCAGTCGCTTTCTTGACGGAGGTCGTCCATTGTGATATGGTCGCCGGCTTTTTCTTTAGCAAGTTTAAGAGCTTCTTCTGCAGTCTCAGCAACTACATAACCACCTTCTGGGAGGTAGTAAGCTGGAATCTGATGACCCCACCAGAGCTGACGGCTGATACACCAGTCTTTGATGTTTTCCAACCAGTGACGGTAGAGGTTTACATATTTTGAAGGATAGAACTGAATGTCGCCATCGACAACTGGTTTGAGAGCTATCTCAGCGAGATGTTCCATCTTGAGGAACCATTGCATTGAGAGTTTTGGTTCTATAGCGACGTGAGTACGTTCTGAGTAACCCACCTTATTATTATAGTCTTCAACTTTTTCTAAAAGGCCAGCAGCGTCGAGGTCTTTCACGATTTGCTTACGGACAGCGTCGCGGTCCATGCCGACGTACATGCCAGCTGCTTCGCTGATAGTTGCATCGTCATTGAAGATATTGATGCTTTGGAGATTATATTTCTCGCCGAGCATATAGTCGTTCACGTCGTGAGCAGGTGTCACTTTAAGACAGCCTGTACCGAATTCTATGTCGACGTATTCGTCTTCGATGACAGGGATAGCGCGTCCTACGAGAGGAACGATGACTTTCTTGCCTTTGAGATGAGCGTTCTTAGGGTCGTTAGGATTAATACACATAGCAGTGTCGCCCATGATAGTCTCAGGACGTGTTGTAGCTACGATAGCGTAAGTATCTTCGCCTTCTACTTTATAACGGAGGTAGAAGAGTTTGCTATGTTCTTCTTTGTAGACGACTTCTTCATCGCTGAGGGCTGTGAGAGCTGCAGGGTCCCAGTTGACCATGCGGACTCCTCGGTAGATGAGACCTTTATTATATAAGTCGCAGAAGACGTGGATGACGCTCTTGCTGCGTGTTTCGTCCATTGTGAAGGAAGTGCGTTCCCAGTCGCATGAAGCGCCGAGGCGACGGAGCTGTTTCAAGATGATACCGCCATGTTCGTGAGTCCAGTCCCAAGCGTGTTTGAGGAACTCTTCGCGAGTGAGGTCAGTTTTCTTGATGCCTTGTTGAGCGAGTTTGTTAACGACTTTAGCTTCAGTAGCGATAGAAGCGTGGTCGGTGCCAGGAACCCAGCAAGCGTTTTTGCCTTGCATACGAGCGCGGCGTACGAGAACGTCTTGTATTGTGTTGTTCAACATGTGACCCATGTGAAGCACGCCAGTCACATTTGGTGGAGGGATGACGATAGTATAAGGTTCGCGTTCGTCTGGTGTAGAATGAAAATAATTCTTATCTAACCAATGCTGATACCATTTGCCTTCGGTATCTTGTGGACTGTATTTACTGCTGATTTCCATTTATATCTTGTTTTTTATGAATAAAATCTTTAGAACTTGCAAAGATAATAAAAGACAACAGACAACGGACAACAGACAACAGATTTTTTTTGCTGTGAGCTATGAGCAATTGTAAATTGTAAATTGAAAATTGCCAAAGGATGGCCTTTTTCTTTTATTTAACAACAATGTAATGTCGTCAAGGCAAATACCTCTTTGAAATTCAAAAAATTTTATTATCTTTGCCAACCTAAAAAAACTTTAGAATTTTAGAATTTTAAAGTTGATATTGAAGACGAACTAAATCATTTATTAATTAAAAATTTTTAAAAGTTATGTTAAAAGGACACCCAAAGGGTTTGTTAGCTGCTGCTCTCAGTAACATGGGAGAAAGATTCGGCTACTACATCATGAACGCAGTTCTCGTATTGTTCCTCTGTTCAAAATTCGGTTTGAATGAAGCAGTTAGTGGAACTATCTACTCATTCTTCTACGCAGGCATCTACCTTCTCAGTTTGATCGGTGGTGTAATCGCTGACCGTACACAAAACTACAAAGGCACTATCCAAAAAGGTTTGATGACAATGGCTGCAGGTTACATCCTCTTAGCTATTCCTATCACAGCAACAGCTGGTAACCAAGCATGGTTATTACCATTGACATGTTTCGCTTTATTCATGATCGCTTTCGGTAATGGTTTATTCAAAGGTAACTTACAAGCTATCGTAGGTCAAATGTACGACAACTTCGAAGCTGAAGCAGCTAAAGAAGGTGAAGAAGCTTTAAGAATTGCAAAGAGCAAACGTGACTCTGGTTTCCAAATTTTCTACGTATTTATCAATGTTGGCGGTTTGATCGCTCCTTTCGTAGCTCCATTGCTCCGTGAATGGTGGTTAGAAACAAACGGCATGGTTTACAACCCAGCTCTTCCAGCTTTATGTCACCAATTCTTAAACGACGCAGCAGGCATGGGCGCACAAGCTATGGCTAACCTCAACGAAATGATGGCAGCAGCAGGTGGCAACATCTCTGACATGGCAGCATCATGCGCTAACTACTTACAAATCTTCAACGAAGGTATTCACTATTCTTTCATCGCTTCTGTAGCAGCTATGTTAATCTCTTTGACAATATTCATCACAAACCAAAAGGGATTCCCTACACCAGCTAAGAAAGAAAAAGTTGAATCAGCATCATACACTGAAGAAGAAAAAGCTGCTATGGCTAAAGAAATCAAACAACGTTTGGCTGCTTTGTTCGCAGTTTTAGGTATCGTTATCTTCTTCTGGTTCTCATTCCACCAAAACGGTATGTCATTGTCATTCTTCGCACGTGACTTCGTCGATTCATCAGCAGTAGCTCCAGAAATCTGGCAAGCTGTTAACCCATTCTTCGTTATCGTTCTTACTCCTATCATCATGGGTATCTTCGCTGCATTAGCAAGAAAAGGTAAAGAAGTTTCAACT
>JAZOSA010000094.1:0-10600 GCA_045656905.1 Bacteroidales bacterium | reverse complement strand
CTTACCTTTCAGACTTTGCTTGCATCATTCGTTCAAAGAACTTCGCTCAACAACCTCCCTCTTTTCTCTTCACCGTCGTTCCCGGTGTTTTGCGAGTGCAAAGGTACGGCTATTTCCTTTCCGCACAACTATTTTTTCAACTTTTTTCATTTATTTTTCATTTATTTTTCATCTCGCTGAATACCACACGATTACAGATGCAAAAAACCGAAGATTTAACGGAATCCTGACTAATTATCTCTCCTTTTCGGACGTTTTCGCGCCCCTCGACGGCGATTTCCCTCCAAAAAATATCACAAAATAACAGAAATCACGGAAAAACCGACAAGAAACAGATGCGGATTTCACCACGGACTGTCGACGGAATGCGACGATAACCCGACGGGACCGTCCTTTCAAGTCCACGGATAAACGCGAATCGGCACTAATCTTTTTCTGTTCTCCACGGATCCCGCGAATCTGCGCGGAAGCAGTCAGAGTCAGAGTCAGCGTCAAAAAAAATACACCTTATTAATTAATATATAGGGAGACGCCCGCTCAGAGCAGCAGCCTACGCGTTAGGGATTGAAGCGGCATCCTTCGCGAGCGGAAACGGATGCGAGGATTGGAAGCGGGGACGAGACCTTCGGAAGGACAAGGGAGCGGGACGGAAATGAAGCGAGCGAAGATACAGCGGAAAGCCCGACGGCTCCGCCGGAACGCCCCAAAAAAAATGAAAACTGAAAATTGAAAACTGAAAGTTTCAAGTCCCGTGCGGATATTTCAAGTCCACGAATCTCACGGATCGACACGAATCTTTTTTAGGCTCCACGAATCTCACGTATCTGCGCGGAAAGAAGCCAGAGTCAGTGTCAATGTCAATGTCTGTGTCTGTGTCAGAGTCGTGAGAATTTCTTGTTCTTTTTAGAATAAATATGTCCAAATCACATCAACTTCTTTATCAAATCCATCTTATCGTATGGCGGATATTTCATTGCAAAGTCGATATTATTTGATGATTTCAAGACTGCGCGTTTGTTGCTAAACGCCAAGAAACTTTCGTGAGAGTGGTATTTTCCCATGCCGCTCTCACCTACTCCGCCAAATGGCAAATGCTCGTTGGCGACATGCAAAATAGTGTCGTTGATACAGACTCCGCCAGATGTCGTTCTATTCAAGACATCCATCGCGGCCGCATCATTGCCGAAATAATATAACGCCAAAGGTTTCGGACGTTGGGCCATAAAATCCGACACCTTATTAATATAGTCAAATTCTATGACAGGGAGAATCGGACCAAAGATTTCCGTAGTCATCACATCCGAAGTCTGTTGACTATTGTCTGTTGAAAGTTGTCCTAAATCCAGAAGCGTAAATTGAATGTATCTTTCTTCTGAATCGCAGTTTCCGCCGTAGAGTATTTTTCCCTCATTGAGATATGACGTCAATCGTTGATAAGCTTTGTCACTGATGATTCTGCAATAACAATGCGACTGCTGTTGGTCTTCGCCGTAAAATTTCTTCACATAATAAATCATCTTTTGCAACAGTTCATCTTTAACATCACGATGCACCATCAGATAATCAGGAGCGACGCAGGTCTGACCGGCGTTTATCGTCTTTCCCCAGACTATCCTTCTCGCAGCGAAATCTATGTTACAATCCTTATCAACGATACACGGACTTTTACCGCCGAGTTCAAGGACGACGGGAGTGAGATTTTTCGACGCTGCTTCCATCACAACTCTGCCCATATCCGGACTTCCGGTATAAAAAATGAAATCGAATTTCTGTGCGAGCAAAACCTGATTGACGTCTCTGTGACCTTGAATCATCGTGATATATTCTTTATCGAAAGTCTCATCGATTATCTTCTGCATCACTTCCGAAGTATATTGAGAATAAGGCGACGGTTTCATCACAGCGCAGCAACCCGAAGAAATCGCTCCGACCAAAGGCGCGAACATAAGCTGAAACGGATAGTTCCAAGGCGCGATAATCAACGCCACGCCGTAAGGTTCGTATTTCACAAAACTTTTCGACGGGAGCAAATATAAAGGCGTCTTCACCTTCTCAGGTCTCGCCCATTTCTTAAGGTTTTTTATGTGATTATTAATTTCATTTAACACAATGTTAATTTCTGTTAAGAAAGCTTCTTCCTTGCATTTATGCAAATCTCTCCACAAAGCATCATAAATATCGTCTGAATATTTCTCGATGGCTTGTCTCAATTTCTTCAGTTGCTTCAGACGAAAGTCAATGGATTTTGTTTCGTTTGTCAAAAAGAAATCTCTTTGGCGTGAAACGATTTGAGTTACTGAGTTGCTAAGTTGCTGAGATGCTGAGTTTATTGATTCCATTGTGTTCGTGATTTGTTTTTTATAATTACAAAAGTAATGAAAAAATGTTTTATTTTAAACGAAAAAAGGACGTGACATCACGTCCTAAATTTTCAAATTTCAGTTTCGACTTAAAATCTTATCTGCTTCTATTTCTACCTCTGCGACCAGAGTCTTTTCTTGAATCTTTTTTAGAGTCTTTCTTTGAATCTCTTCTCGATTCTTTTCTTGATTCTCTCTTGCCTTCGGCTTTATAACTTCTGTCGCCGAATTTGTCGCGATTCTTGCGTTCTGGTCTGTCGTCGTCGAATTGTTTCTTTTCTTTTTTCTTCTTTGGTTTAGGGTCGGAAGTTGTTATTTCAACGCGGATACCTTCTCTGTTCTTTCTTTCATCAGCGAAACAATCGACGATAAATTGAGCTTGATCTTGATCAACATCAACGAAAGAGAAATTTTCCATCATGTCAATTCTACCGATACGGATGTCTTTTGTTCCAGTAACGTCGTTGATTTTACCGATGATATTATTAGGTTTAATTTTATCTTTTTTACCTTTACCGAAGAATATACGTTGCAAGCCGCTGTCGTCGTAATCTTTCTTTTCGCCTTTCGCCTTTTTCTCTTTTTTCTCAGGTTTAGAATCGTCGAAGTTAAGGTCTTTAGCGTCTTTATAATAATCGAGGAAGCGGTTGAAGTTAAGTGCCACCACTCTTGTGATGAGTTCTTCAGGAGACATCCAACCTAATTTTCTGAAAACTATTGGGAGATAATCGGCGATGTCTTCGCGCATAATATCCACTTTTTCAAGGCGATCGATGTGATTAAATAGCTGCTTTTCGCACACTTGTTTTGCCGAAGGCACCATTGCTCTTTCGATAGTCTGACCGAGTTGTTTCTCGATTGCTTTGATTTTATGTTTTTCGCGCGAATGGATGAGACTCAAGCAGACACCGGTTTTATCGGCACGACCAGTACGACCGCTTCTATGGATATAGACAGCTGTTTCGTCTGGGAGGTTATAATTGATAATATGTGTAAGATCACTTACGTCAATACCGCGAGCTGCCACATCGGTTGCGACCAAAATCTGGAGATAACGTTGACGGAAGTGATTCATAACCAAGTCGCGTTGCGCTTGTGAAAGATCGCCGTGAAGTGAAGCGGCGTTATAACCATCATGAATAAGGTTGTCGGCGACTTCTTGTGTCTCAAGTTTTGTTCTACAGAAAACTATACCATAAATAGAAGGAGTATAGTCGATAAAACGTTTCAATGCAAGATAGCGATCGTTGGCACGGATGAGATAGTGGATATGACGTACGTTTGCTGTTCCTGAATTTTTCTGACCGATAGAAATTCTAACAGGGTCAGTCATATAATGATTGAGGATTTTCTCGACTTCAACAGGCATTGTTGCAGAGAAGAGATGAATATTTTTCTCGGCAGGCATATATTCGAGGATAGCGTCGACGTCTTCTTGGAAACCCATATCGAGCATTTCGTCAGCCTCATCAAGGACGATAGTTCTCACATTGGAGAAATCTATTTTATTGCGACGGATCATGTCTTCAAGACGACCTGGCGTTGCGACTATGATTTGAGGTTTTTTAGCAAGTTCTTTAAACTGAACTTCAATACTTGCTCCGCCATAGACCGGCACCACGAGAATTTCAGGAATATATTTAGAGAAATTCTTGAGGTCTTTAGTAATTTGAACACAGAGTTCGCGAGTTGGGCAAAGCACCAAAGCTTGGACGCAACGTTGCGATGCGTCGATATTGTTAAGCAATGGTAATCCGAACGCTGCTGTTTTACCGGTACCTGTCTGAGCGAGACCAACCATATCAGTTCTTTGAGACAATAAAACAGGTAATGTTTCTTGTTGGATTGGCATAGGTTCCTTGAAACCCAGCTCATCAATAGCCCTCAGTATAGCCGGGTTCAAATTGTAATCTTGAAATTGAGACATAAAAATTCTGTCAGTTAATTATTATTTAATGAATTGATTGCAAAGATACATAAAAAAGTCTATAAGTCTATAAGACAATAAGTCAATAAGTTTTTTTATACAAAAAGAAGAATTTCGTTATCTTTGCCATTCGTTACAAATTTGATTAGATGCTAAAGAAACTATATAATTTATTTTTAATATGCCTTATAATCTTGGGCGTTAGTTCTTGTTCCAACAATAGCAACGAACTATTAGATTCTGAAGAAGTTAAGACATTACCAACGATTAATGTAGACAGTATTTTCATCAATCTTGACGAAAATATTATTAACAAAAAAGCCGCCAGCATCGACAAAGTCTTCAGTAATTTAAGAAGAAAAGTCGGGTTTAACGGAACTGTTTTATATGCAGAGCAGGGAAGAATTGTATACAACAAAGCATGGGGATTTCGCGATCTAAACAAACGTCGCGATAGTCTCCAAGTCAAGGACCAGTTCCAGTTAAGTTCCGTATCCAAGATGTTCACTGCCGAAGCTATTATGGTCTTGGAAAACGAAGGCAAAATAGAATACGACACAGACATTCGCAAGTACATTCCTGAGTTTCCATACGAAGGAATCACCACTCGACTTTTACTACATCATCGTTCCGGTTTGCCTAGATATGAAAGTCTAGCCGATGCCAAATGGCCCGACAGGAAAATCCCGTTCTTAAATGAAGACATGATAGAATATTACGCTCTTCATCAACCGAATCCTTATTTCAAACCAGACAAAGGTTTCAATTACAGCAATGCCAACTATGCCTTATTAGCTTCCATTATAGAAAGAACGTCAGGCATGTCGTTTGCCGATTATATGAAAGTTAAGATATTTGAACCTATCGGAATGGACCTCTCATACATTTACGAAATGGATCCAAACAGTAATGTGTCATTATACATTGAAGATATTGTACAAGGATATTATATGGACAGACGACGTCCGATGCAAGCTCCTAACGAATATCTCAACGGAGTCAAAGGCGATAAAATGATGATCTCCAACACTGAAGATATGTTCAAATTTATGACAGCAGTAGATTATGGATTATTACTTCCCGACAGTATCCAAGACGAGGCTTTCAAACCTGGCAGTCCTGAGAGCAAGAAACGCAAAGACAATTACGGTTTCGGATGGAGAATACCAAGCAAGCATCCTGGATGTTATTATCACTACGGATGGTGGAAAGCATATCGATCATTCTTTATCAGAGACGACGTCAATGACAAGACCATAATTATTTTAACAAACACAAACAAAGGTCCTGGTTCTGATCATTTCTGGAAAATCATAAATGACAAGACCAACCCTATACCACCGTCTTCCGTCAACATCACCTATTGGGAAACCCAAAACGGACGCAGATTCCCGTACTCTTCTTACCGACAGCATGTCTTTGAATAATAAAAAATCATTCTTTGACAACAAGTCTGTAACCTACGCCATGAATGTTTTCCAGTTCAACATTAGGGTCATCTTTAAATAGTTTCCTAATTTTGGCAACATAAACATCCATATTCCTAGCGTTAAAATAATTCTCTTCGTGCCAGATTCTTTGCAATGCCAGAGATCTCTCAACAACACGATTTTTATACTCACAAAACAGAAATAGCAAATCCAGTTCTCTGTTCGTAAGTTTCTTCTCAACACCATCCTTTATCAAGACATGCTTAATACCGTCAAAGGTGTACGACGACAATTGATAAATATGTTTGTTCTTTGTTTTCAGAACCGTTCTTTTACATATCGCATTAACACGTTCAAACAGTTCATCAATACTGAAAGGTTTCGCAATGAAATCATCGGCACCGACTTCAAATCCTTTCGACACATCTGTTCTTGATGTCTTAGAACTGATAAACAAAACTGGAACATCCCTGTCGTATTGCTTTATCCTTTCCGCCAAAGTATATCCGTCTAGACCAGACAATACTGTGTCGAGAATTACAAAATCAAACGCCTCGTTTTCAAAACGATTAAATGCATCCAATCCATCGTGCGACAACACTGTTGGATAGCCTTTTGCAATCAAATAGGACCTCAGAATAAATCCCAAATTCTTATCGTCCTCTACCAATAAAATTTTTATAGTTTTTTCCATCTCACCCACAATTAATTCGACAATAATCTTATTTCTATCTTAGATTTTCATTCTCTATTAAAAATTTTACCACTTAATCGCTTTACAAATATAAAATGTAAAATTATCTTATCACAAAGAAAAAGCACAAAATTTTGCAGCATTCGTTAATTTTTAGCACGATTCTTATTTTTTTTAACTTTTTTAGTTAATTTTTATTTAGAATTGAGAAAAAAGTGTATCTTTGCAGTGCGAATGATGTAGTTCTTACATCGTTCGTAAGGTTTCATAAATTTTGGTTTTTGGTTCTCGAGGCCATCCTTCTCAAGGGTGGTCTCTTTTTTTTATGGTTTCAATATCTTTTTTCAAAAATATATCGTAACTTCGCAACATAATAAAAGATATTATTATGATACACATCAATACTAACTTAAAACATATCAAAGGTTTCATTACCGAAGAACAACTTCTCCATTTTAACAACAAAATAGAGAACACCTTTAACACTATATACAGCAAATCCGGAGCAGGCAACGATTTCTTAGGATGGACCACCCTTCCTTCTGAGATGACAAAGGATTTCATCCAAGACATTAAAAACCAAGCTGAAACATTAAGAAAAAAATCAGAAGTATTTGTAGTCGTAGGAATCGGCGGTTCTTACCTCGGAGCAAGAGCTATAATCGAAGCTTTATCTCACCAATTTGGCGCACTATTAAACAAAGAAGGCAACACTCAAGTCATTTATGCTGGTCATAACATGAGTGAAGAATATATGGTTGAGTTGTTAGAACTTCTAGACGCCAAAGAATATTCAATGGCAGTCATTTCCAAATCAGGCACGACGACTGAACCTGCTGTCGCTTTCCGCATCTTGAAAAACCATCTTGAAAACAAATACGGCAAAGAAGAAGCAAGGACCCGTATCGTCGCCATCACCGACAAAGAAAGAGGCGCGCTCAAGACTTTGGCGAACAACGAAGGTTACAAGACTTACATCGTCCCTGACAATGTAGGCGGCCGTTACTCAGTCCTCACTCCTGTTGGTTTATTACCAATAGCAGTTGCAGGCATCGACATCGAACAACTCGTCAATGGTGCTTTAGCCGTAGAAAACTATTGCAAAGAAAATCAAAATGCAAACAATGTCGTCGCTCAATATGCAGTAGCTCGTCAAGCATTATATCACGATGGAAAAACAAACGAGATTTTAGTCAGCTACGAACCTCGTTTACAATATATCGCAGAATGGTGGAAGCAACTTTACGGCGAAAGCGAAGGCAAAGACGGAAAAGGCATCTTCCCTGCTTCCGATATCTTCACCACCGACCTTCACTCAATGGGTCAATATATTCAAGACGGTTTGCGCAACTTATTCGAAACCATCATCTCTGTTGAAAAACCAACCAAAGAAATCAGAATTCCTCTCGCTGACAACGACCTCGACCAACTTAACTATATCGCTGGCAAACGTCTTTCTGAAGTCAACCACACTGCAGAGACAGCAACGATACTCGCACACGTCGACGGCGGAGTTCCAAACATCATAATCCAAATTCCTGAAATCTCAGCAACAACAATAGGAGAATTGATTTACTTCTTTGAAATGGGATGTGCATTAAGCGGTTATATGCTCGAAGTCAATCCTTTTGACCAACCTGGCGTTGAAGCTTATAAGAAAAACATGTTCGCTCTTCTCGGAAAACAAGGTTTTGAAGAAAGAGCTGCTGCACTTAAAGAAAGAATCAAATAATTTTTCACATATCTTAAAAAACATTAACATTGAAAAACAATTATAACGACATTGAAATAATGGCGCCGGTGGGTTCCTACGAAGCCTTATCAGCTGCCATTCAAGCAGGCGCAGGTTCTGTGTATTTTGGCATCGGACGTCTTAACATGCGTTCAAAATCTGCAAAAAACTTCACTCTCGACGACCTCAACAAAATCGCTACTATCTGTAACGAAAACAATGTAAAAAGTTACGTGACAATCAACACCGTCGTCTTCGACTCAGAACTTGACGATATGAGAGAACTCGTCGACGCAGTGAAAGCCAACGGTATCTCTGCCATCATCGCATCCGACCAAAGTGTAATTCAATACGCTCGTCAAATCGGCGTCGAAGTCCACATGTCGACACAATGTAACATCACCAATATCGAAGCCATCCGATATTACTCACAATTTGCCGATGTCATGGTCACAGCCCGTGAAGTGTCTGTCGACCAAGTGAAAGCCATCACAAGAAAAATAGAAGAACAAAACATCAGAGGTCCTAAAGGCGAACTCATCCGCATCGAGGTGTTCTGCCACGGAGCTCTTTGCATGGCAGTGTCTGGCAAATGCTACCTCAGCCTTGACAACTTCAACACTTCCGCTAACAGAGGTGCATGCGTGCAACCTTGTCGCCGCGGATATACAGTGCAAGACCGCGATAAAGAAATCACATTGAACATTGACAATGAATACATTATGTCTCCTAAGGACTTGTGTACATTGCCATTCCTTGACAAAGTCCTTGACGCTGGCGTTAAAATCTTGAAGATTGAAGGCCGCGGTCGTTCTCCTGAATATACAAAAGTGACAGTAGGCGTTTATAGCGAAGCTGTCAAAGCAATACAAAACGGCGAGTTCACAGAAGAAAAAGTAGCAGCATGGACTGAACGCCTCCGCAGCGTTTATAACCGCGACTTCTGGGACGGATATTATCTCGGAAGAAAAACCGGAGAATGGACTCAACGTTATGGTTCACAAGCAACAAAGACAAAGATATTCGTCGGAACAGTCACCAATTTCTTCGGAAAAATCAACGTGACTGAAATCAGAATGGAAACACAAGACCTTAAAGTCGGCGACGACATCATGATTATCGGACCAACAACAGGCGTTTACGAAGATACAGTCTCTGAAATCCGCGTTGACTTGAAATCCGTTGAATCAACAGAAAAAGGCGAACTCTGCTCAATACCAGCGAAAGACGTGGTACGTCGCGGAGATAAAGTATATAAAGTCATTGATGCTGTATTATAATTTTTATTAACAAAATGCAAGAATTCAACTTACATACTCACAGCATCTTTTCTGACGGAAAATCTACACCGGAAGAAGTGGTCGTGGAAGCGATAAATAAAGGAATGAAAGTCCTCGGCTTCTCCGACCACTCCCCTGTTCCTTTCGAAAATTCCTTCGCAATAAAAAACGACAACGTCCAGAATTACATCTCGACAATCAAGTCTTTAAAAGAAAAATATAAAGACCAAATCGACATTTATTGCTCGATGGAAATGGATTTCATTCCTGGCATCGTCAAGAATTTCAAGAAGACAAAAGAAGAATTAGGTCTTGATTATATGATCGGTTCAGTTCATCTTGTCGGTAACGACATCAATAAGTTATGGTTCATTGACGGTTCAAAAGTCGAGACTTACGACGAAGGTCTTTTCAATTATTATGACGGTGATATTAAAAAAGGTGTAAAGACATTTTTCTATCAATATAACGAAATGATTGAGACTGAAGAATTTGACATCGTAGGTCATTTCGACAAAATCAAGATGCACAACCGCGACAGATATTTCACCGAAAACGAAAAATGGTATCGCGACTTGGTCTTGGAAACATTGACATTGATAAAAGAAAAAGACTTGATTGTGGAAGTCAACACGCGAGGCATCTATAAAAAACGCAGCACTGACTTCTATCCAGCGACATGGCTCTTGCCTATCATGAAAGAGATGAACGTTCCTGTAGTCATCAGTTCCGACTCTCACAAAGCGGAAGAGCTGACCTTATGTTTCAAGGAAGCGGAAGATGCTCTGAAATCTGCAGGATACAAAGAAACGATGTGCTTTAAAAAAGGAGTCTTTGAGGCAATAAGTCTATGAGTCTATAAGTGAGTTTCAACAAATATGAAAAAATCTTAAATAAACATTTGATTTTATCCTAACGAAAAAAATAAGGTTTTTATAATATTTTAAAACAATCGGCGTTTGATATATAAATTAAGCGCCGAAATTTTTTTCATAATCTTTATATTGTTTTTCCCCGCCTTTCGAGTAAAGGTGGGGTTTTTAAATTGAACTAAGAACTAAGGCTATTGAACTTTAGGTATATAAAAAGAAAAATTTGTCCCATCATATAGATGAAACAAATTTATTCTTATTAAACAAAAACTCGTTTAAGTAAAATGCTAAATCAAAAATTAATT
>JAZOSA010000093.1:0-1952 GCA_045656905.1 Bacteroidales bacterium | reverse complement strand
ACTGCAACAACCATCCTGCCGACCCTGAGATGAAAGACATCGGAATCTTGGCTTCTACCGACCCTGTCGCTCTCGACCAAGCTTGCGTTGATTTGGTGTTCAACTATCCTTCACAAGACGGCGACGATGCTAAAGCATTGATCGAGAGAATCAATTCACGTCATGGAGTACATATCATCGAACACGCCGCAGCAATAGGTCTCGGCTCGAGAGAATATGAACTTGTCAAGATTGACTAATGACAAAGGACTAAGGTTATTATGAAAATTATGTTTAAATACTTGACATTAATTTTCTTAATCTTTTTTACAACAAAGTCTGTTGTCTGTTGTCCGTTGTCTGTTGACAAAATAGAAAAGTCTGTTGTCTGTTGTCCGTTGTCTGTTGACAAAATAAAAAAGTCTGTCGAACGTCAGCTGAACGATTTCCCGAAATCGACTTTGCAGGATTTGTACAAAAGTTTCTTTCAAGACAGATTCGGTCCAGGACATATCGTCAGCGACACTGCTATGGCAGGTAATTATCTTCGTTATGAACTGAATCATTCGACAGAATTTCATGATAAATATTACGAACCGACAGGATATGAGTCTAATTATTATAGAGTTAACCTCTCGGTTATTAAAGAAAATAAAATCTCATATCAAGATTTCTTCAATGCTTTTTTAAGAAGTGTCGAGAAAGTTAATCTGAATGATATTTCTGAATGGAAAAAAGAATGGGCTGAGATAGAAGCAGTTATCATTTCTATGAATTTGAATCTTGAAAATTTTGAGAAAGACTTGGAAATGATACATTCAGTTTTGGAACAAGACAAATACGCAGTTCATCATAGCGATATTTATAATTCTGAATATCATCCGCATTATAGAATCATTGAAAGAAAGATTTTTGAAGAAGAGATATTACCTTTGTTAGTTAGGAATTAGGAGTAGGGACGTATCGAATACGTCCAAGGCTAATGAATTAGGTCGTTATTGATGTTCATTAAAAAAATCTTTAGTCTTTAGCCTTTAGTCTTTAGCCTTTTCCTATCTTTGTACAAAATTATGATTATGAATAATTATCCTATTATAAAACTTCGTAGAGGTAAGGACGAAGCCGTAAAACGTTATCATCCATGGATTTTCTCAGGTGCTATTGAAACAGCAGCTGACGGATTACAGGCGGGCGACATTGTCACTGTCGTTGATTATAAAAATAATATCCTTGGAACTGGCTTCGCAGAAGCTGGCAATATCGCAGTTAAAATATTGACTTTTGATAACAGAAAAATTGATAAATTCTTCTGGAAAGAACGCCTCGAAAAAGCTTTTGAACTCCGTAAGTTGATGGGATTGACAGATAACGAACATACAAATTGTTATCGTCTTGTTCATTCTGAAGGTGATAATCTCCCAGGTTTGATTATCGATATTTATGGAAAGACTGCCGTCGTTCAGGCTCAGACTGAAGGCATGGCACTTAATGTGAAGGCTATCGCTGATGCGTTGATGACAATAGAAGGTCTCAATATTACTTCCGTTTATAACAAGAGTTCCGAGGCGATGCAGCGCATGGGAAAAGATGCTGTGGAAGACGGTTATCTGATAGGTGAAAGTTCTGATGAATTTGTACTTGAAAACGATTCTAAGTTTTTTGTCGATTGGGAAGAAGGGCAGAAGACAGGTTTTTTCCTTGACCAAAGATATAATCGTGATTTGGTGCGACAACTCGCTAAAGGAAAGAATGTCCTCAATACATTCTGTTACACAGGCGGTTTTTCTGTCACGGCATTGAGAGGTGGCGCGAATAAAGTCGTTTCTGTTGACTGTTCAAAGAAAGCTATCGCTGCTTGTGAAAAGAATATCGCTCTCAACGGATTCGATATCAATGAAAACCCTAGCGTCGCTGAAGATGCGAAGCTTTTCCTTCAAAATATGAAAAAAGGCGAGTTCGACCTTATCATCCTC
>JAZOSA010000092.1:0-1694 GCA_045656905.1 Bacteroidales bacterium | reverse complement strand
TTTTACGCGACTTTTCTTGAAAGTTTGAATTCTTTTTCATATATTCGTTGCAAAATTCTATAGCGCGACGTTTTTTATGTTGATAAAAGATTTCTTGAACTATCTTCTGCTCGAGCGGAACTACTCGGAAAGGACAATTGTTGCTTACGAGGCGGATTTGAGAGAGTTTGAAGAGTACTTTAAGAAAACTGATGCCGAGTTGGATTTCAGAAGCGTTCATTCGGATAATGTCCGGAACTGGATGGTTAGCCTGATGGATGAAGGGCGTTCCGAAACTTCTGTAAATCGAAAACTGAGCTCATTGCGTTCTTTCTATCGTTTTCTTTTAAGAAGGAAAGAGATAACGGTCAATCCGATGCTGAAAGTCGTCGGTCCTAAAAAGAAAAAACCGTTACCTTCTTTTGTGAGAGAAAAGGATATGGACCGGTTGCTTGTTGAGTGTTCCTTTGGGGAAGGCTTTGAAGGTTATAGGGACCGGACAATTCTTGAAATGTTTTATGCTACAGGCATGCGACTTTCAGAATTGATAGGATTGAATGATGCGGATGTGGATTTTTCGGCAAAGTTGATTAAGGTGACAGGGAAAAGAAATAAGCAAAGACTGATACCGTTTGGAAACGAATTGGCGGAAGATTTGCACTTATATATTAAGGTAAGGAACGAAGTAATGCCGCAGGGAGCGGAAGCATTTTTTGTCTTGAAGGACGGGAAGCGGATGTATCCGATGGCGGTTTATAGAATAGTGAAACGGAACCTCTCGAGGGTTGTATCGCTGAAGAAAAGAAGTCCACATGTGCTGCGGCATACATTTGCTACAGCTATGCTGAATGATAGTGCTGAATTACGGTCCGTTAAGGAACTGTTGGGGCATGAAAGTTTGGCGACGACAGAGATTTATACGCATGCAACTTTTGAGGAACTTAAAAAAGTTTATGAACAAGCTCATCCCCGAGCGTAAAAAAAGGAGGTATTTATGGAAGTAAGAATTCAAGCGGTTCATTTTGATGCATCTGAAAAACTTCAGGACTTCATCCAGAAGAAGGTGACAAAATTGGAAAAGTTTTGCGACGATATAAAGAAAGTGGAGGTGTCATTAAAGGTAGTAAAGCCTGAAACTGCAATGAATAAAGAAGTCGGTATCAAGGTTTTGGCTTTGAACGGCGAGTTTTTTGCGGAAAAGGTGAGTGATACATTTGAAGAATCCGTGGATGATTGCGTAGACGCATTGTCCAAACAATTGATTAAAGCAAAGGAAAAACTTCATGGCAAATAAAAAAAAGCCTAAAAGTTTTTGCGATTAAAAATAAATGACTAACTTTGCAGCCGCTTAGCTCGATAAGAGTGCGGCTGCAAGTTTGATAAGCCTCTTTAGCTCAGTTGGCCAGAGCACGTGATTTGTAATCTCGGGGTCGTTGGTTCGAATCCGACAAGAGGCTCAAAAAAAGAAAGTTCTTTGAATAAATGTTGGGCAAATACCAGAGTGGCCAAATGGGGCAGACTGTAAATCTGCTGGCTTACGCCTTCGGTGGTTCGAATCCATCTTTGCCCACACGCTCGCTGTTATAGCTCAGTGGTAGAGCACTTCCTTGGTAAGGAAGAGGTCACGAGTTCAAATCTCGTTAACAGCTCTTAATTCGAAAAGCTGATTATTAATCAATAAATAAATAAATTAAAGCTATGGCTAAAGAAAAATT
>JAZOSA010000091.1:0-14133 GCA_045656905.1 Bacteroidales bacterium | reverse complement strand
ACGAAAACTTAAAAGATATGTTCATGGAACTGCTCGGAGAAATAGGCTTCGACAGTTTCATGGATAGTGATGATGGTTTTGACGCTTATTGCCAAGAACCGCTTCTTAACGAAGAGGAACTCAACGACATCATGCAGATGGAACAGTTCACAAACGTGGAGTTGTTGAAAAAAGAACTTATTCCAGATCAGGATTGGAATGCGACTTGGGAAGCATCTTACGAACCAGTCATCATCAATGAGTTCTGCAGAATCAGAGCTCCGTTCCATAAGGTGGAAGGTTCTTATAAATACGACCTCATCATCGAACCAAAAATGTCGTTCGGAACTGCTCATCATGAGACAACATCACAGATTATCGAACTGATGTTACAGTCTGATTTCTCAGGTCTTAACCTTCTTGATATGGGCTCGGGAACTGGCGTGTTGGCTATCCTCGCAAGGAAACTCGGTTCTGCAACGACTGTCGCTATCGACAACGACGAATGGGCTTATAGAAATGCTCTGGATAATATCCGCCTTAATGATGAAAATGAAATCATCGTTGAACTTGGCGACGCTAGTTCTTTGAACAACAGACAATTCGATGTCATTCTCGCTAATATCAACAGAAACATACTTCTCAGAGATATGAAAGAATACGTGAAATGTCTGGTCGATGGAGGAAAAATATTCTTCAGCGGATTCTATGAAGAAGACTTGGTTCTCATCAAAAAAGAAGCAGAACGTCTTGGATTGACATATTCAAATCACGTGACGAAAAACAACTGGACAGCAGCGGTTTTTGTTAAATGATTTGTGGATAAAAATATGTGAAAAAAGTATTTTTCTGAAAATAAATATGTAACTTTACAAACTGAAAAAATACGTAGGATATGAAATTTATACTTTCAAGTTTAAAATTATTAAAAGCAGTTCAATCACTTGCTGGTGTTATCAATTCAAGTAACACATTGCCAATTTTAGATGACTTCTTGTTCAATATTTCAGATAATGAATTAAGAATTACTGCTTCAGATTTGGAGACAACAATGATTGTGACAATTCAACCTGACTTGGTTGAAGGCGCTGGTGAAGTCACAATTCCTGCTCGTTTGCTTATAGATATTTTGAAAAACTTACCTGATATCCCTGTTTCTTTCAATATTGATGAAACAACATTGGCTATAGAAATCACAACAGGTGAGGGTCGTTATAAGATGGTCGGTCATAAGAGCGACGAATTCCCACAAGTGCCAGTCTTGGAAGAGGCTTCACAATGGGAAATTCCAGCCGACGTGCTCGCTTGCGGATTTGAAAAGACAGTGTTCGCAACAGGCAACGATGAAATCCGTCCAGTGATGACAGGTGTCTTTATGGAAATGACAAACAATGGTCTTAACTTCGTAGCAACAGACGCTCATAAACTCGTTCGTTACAGAAGATTAGATATCAAGACAGATGTTCTCGCATCATTTATAGTTCCTAAGAAACCTATCAATCAGTTGAAAACTGCTTTGGCAGGAAAAGCTGACGAGACAGTCGTGGTAGAATTCAACAAGACTAACGCATCATTCACAATGTCAGGATTCCAATTGGTTTGCCGTCTTATCGATGGTAAATATCCTAACTACGAAGCTGTTATTCCAAAGGCAAATCCTAACAAGTTGACTATCGACCGTCAGTTGCTTCTTTCAGCGATTCGTCGTGTAGCTATCTTCTCAAGCAAAGCAACGCACCAGATTCGTTTCAAAATCACAGGTCAAGAACTTGTTTTAACAGCAGAAGACCTTGATTACTACAACGAAGCAAAAGAACGCCTCACATGTAATTATGACGGTTCTGATATGGAAATCGGTTTCAACTCACGTTTCTTCCAAGAAATGTTAGGAAACCTCAGTCAGACAGAAGTGTTGTTGGAAATGTCGGCACCAAACAGAGCTGGTCTCATTATCCCAGTCGACAACCAAAACGCTGACGAAGACATCTTGATGCTTTTGATGCCAGTGATGTTGAATTAAGTCAATAAGTCTATGAGTCTATGAGTCTATAAGACAATAAGACAATAAGACAATAAGTTATAGGAGCTGCTTTGAATTAAAGGCGGCTCTTTTTTTTGAGTTGAAAATTGAAAGTTGAAAACTGAAAGTTAATTTTCAATTTCCCACTTTCAGTTTTCAATTCCGACTGCGTTAGGGATTGGAGCGGCATCCTTTGCGAGCAAATCGGGAACGAGTTTCGGGGACGGGGACGAGATTTTTTGGACGGGATTTTGGGAGCGAGATGAAAACTTAGCGAGCAAAGATATAGCGGAAAGCCCGACGCGAAGCGGAACGCCCAAATAAAGTGTAGAGTTGAGAGTGTAGAGTGGATGGTTTTAGTTCAAAGTAAAAAAGTCGCTCATTTCTGAACGACCTTTTTATTATATAATGTTGATAAAGTCTGTTGACTGTTGTCAGTTGACATCCGAAGGATTAAAGTTTTGGACCTGCTGAAACCAAGGCTTTTCCTGCTTCGTTATGAGTGAATTTGTCGAAGTTTTTGATGAAGAGACCAGCCAATTCCTTAGCTTTTTCGTTCCATTCTTCAGGAGTTGCGTAAGTGTCGCGTGGGTCCAAGATGCCTGTATTCACATCGTGCAATGCTGTTGGCACTTTGAAGTCGAAATAAGGAATGTTCTTGGTTTCTGCTTTGTCGATAGAACCGTCCAAGATGGCGTCGATGATAGCGCGTGTATCTTTGATAGAGATACGTTTGCCAGTGCCGTTCCAACCAGTGTTTACCAAGTAAGCTGTAGCGCCTGTCTTTTCCATTTTCTTGACTAATTCTTCAGCGTATTTTGTTGGGTGCAATGAAAGGAATGCTTCTCCGAAACAAGCTGAGAATGTTGGAGTTGGTTCTGTGATGCCACGTTCTGTGCCAGCCAATTTTGCTGTGAAACCTGATAAGAAGTAATATTTCATTTGTTCAGGTGTCAGGATAGAAACTGGAGGCAATACTCCGTAAGCATCGGCTGACAAGAAGATAACTTTCTTTGCAGCAGGAGCCTTTGACACTGGTTTTACGATATTTTCGATGTGATAGATAGGGTAGGAGACGCGAGTGTTTTCAGTGACGCTCTTGTCTTTGAAATCGATTTTGCCGTTTTCGTCAACGGTGACGTTTTCCAGCAAGGCGTTTCTCTTGATAGCGTTGTAGATATCTGGTTCGCTTTCTTTGTCGAGGTTGATGACTTTTGCATAGCATCCGCCTTCAAAGTTGAATACGCCTTCGTCGTCCCATCCGTGTTCGTCGTCGCCGATTAATGCTCTGTGAGGGTCAGTAGACAATGTGGTCTTGCCGGTTCCTGAGAGACCGAAGAAGATAGCTGTTTCGCCTTTATCGTTGGTGTTTGCAGAGCAGTGCATTGAAGCGATGCCTTTCAATGGCAGTAAGTAGTTCATAATTGAGAACATACCTTTTTTCATTTCGCCGCCGTACCAAGTATTCAGAATGATTTGTGCTTTTTCTGTTAAGTTGAATGCTACTGCAGTCTCAGAGTTAAGACCTAATTCTTTGTAGTTTGTGACTTTTCCTTTTGATGCTGTGTAGACTACGAAGTCAGGTTCGCCGAAGTTAGCGAGTTCTTCTTCAGAAGGGCGTACAAACATATTCTTAACGAAATGAGCCTGCCATGCAACTTCCATAATGAAACGAATTTTTAAGCGAGTGTTTTCGTTAGCGCCAGCGAAAGCGTCCATGACGTAAAGTCTCTTTCTGCCGTTCAATTCGTTGAGAGCTATTTGTTTCAATTCAGTCCAGACTTCTGGAGAGATTGGTTTGTTGTCGTTTTTATATTCTTTTGATGTCCACCAAACAGTGTCGCGGCTTACGTCGTCCATGACGAAATATTTGTCTTTAGGAGAGCGACCTGTGTAAATGCCGGTCATTACATTAACAGCGCCGAGTTCAGTATTGACGCCTTTGTCGAAACCTGTCAATGATGGTTCCATTTCTGCTTCATATAATTCTTCGTAAGATGGATTATATATGATTTCATCTACGTCTGTGATTCCGTAAGATGCTAGAGATGTTCTGATTTCTTCAATGTTTTTAGCCATAATTTTTATTGTTAATTGTTTTACAAAGGTACTAAATATAAATTTGAAAAGAGATAAACTAAATGAAAATATTGCTTAATTTTCTTAAAAAAAAGTCGTAGATTTGCACGAAATTTTTTTTGAACCGGAATGCTGACAAAATTGCTTTTTTATCTTGTTTTTTACCCTTTATCAGTATTGCCTTTATTTATTTTATATCTCATAGCATTTCCTTTATATATAATTCTGCGTTACGTATTGTCGTACCGAAAAACAATTATTGATAATAATTTGTTGAGGTCATTCCCTGATTTTGATTTTAAATCAATAAAAAAGATAAGAAATCAATTCTATTGGCATCTTGCACAGTTGGGCGTAGAGATGTTGAAGATGATTTCTATGTCGAGAAAAAACGTGATGCGTCGTTATTACTGCTCGAATCCTGAAGTCGTGAATAGATTTTATGATGAAGGCAAGAGCGTGGTTTTGATGTCGAGTCATTATAACAATTGGGAATGGATGGTCCTGAGTCTTGATATGCAGTTTAAGCATCACGGAATAGGAGTGGGGGCGCATAATACAAATAAGTCGTTTGAGAAACTTATAAACAGGGCGAGGACGCGTTACGGCACTGAAGTCGTCTTCCATGATAATGTTCGCGAAGTGATGGGATATCACGAGACGAATCATATTCCAGCCGCATATATGCTTCTCGCTGACCAGAATCCAAGTATCCCGAAACGTTGTTATGTAACGAATTTCCTGAATCAGAAGACTGGTTTCCTCAGAGGTTCTGAAGGTTTCGCCAGAAAATATGACTTGCCAGTATTATATTATAAGGTTGTAAAAGAAAAATTGGGTTGTTATCGCATTGATGTTGAAGTGATATGCGAGTCGCCGTCTGAAATGCCTGACGGAGCGATTATGCAACGTTATACCGAACTTCTGGAAGATACGATAAAGTCAAATCCTCCTTATTGGTTATGGAGTCACCGTCGTTGGAAACATAATTTCGATGACGCCCCAATGGGAAATCAATGAACAGAACTAAGAACCAAGAACTAAGGCTATTGGCTAAAAAGTTCAATAACCTTAGCTCAAAAGCCTTAGTTTAAAAAATCTCCACCAAGCATTCGTCCAAATCCTTGCTGATCTGTTCTTTATCTAAATGCTGTCCGATGAAGACAATCTTTGCCATTCTGTCGCCGTATTTTTCATCCCAATCATTCATAATGGTAGGGTCGTTGCGCATAAGTTCTTCTAACTCATCTTGTGGAGCAGTGGCAAACCAAAGTCCTGCTTCTGTTAATTTCTTCTGAACGCCTGCTTGTTCAAATAGATATGTCATATCTGGATTGTCGCTGAAATAACATATTCCCTTTGCTCTGATGACATTCTCTGGCCATCTTGAAGTCACGAATCTGTCAAACTTATTTGTGTCGAACGACTGACGTCTGTAATATACAAAAGTGCTTATGCCGTATTCATCGCCGTGGCTGTGTCCGTGATGATGGTGATGATGACAAGGACAGTTCTCATCGTGACATTCCTCACCATCGTGATGATGATGTTCATGTTCATGTTCATGTTCATGTTCGTGTTCTTCGTGAGAATGATGACTGTTGTCCGTTGGCTGTTGTCCGTTGTCTTCTATATGACGAATCCATCCTGCAGCAGCAGCGATTTTATAATATTCGAATTTATTAGTGTTGATGATTTTTTCTAAATCAATGTTGGTGTAGTCGCATTCAATAATCTCAACGCCAGGTTGTAAGTTATTGATAATCGCTTTGATTTTATTCAAGTCCTCACGACTCACTTCTGATGCTTTGTTGAGAAGCACGGTGTTGCAGAATTCAATTTGTTGAATTACGAGATTCGCGATGTCTTCTTCTTCGATTACGTTTTTGTCTAATTTATTGCCGCATTCGAATTCGCTTTTCATTCTCAAAGCATCGACAACAGTTACGATGCAGTCTAATTTTGGAAGTCCGTGAATGCTATATTTCTCGTCCATATTAGGGATAGAAGCGATTGTACGAGCGATTGGTTCTGGTTCGCAGATGCCGCTGGCTTCAATGACGATATAATCGAATTTGCCCGACTTGACGATGTCGCTGAGTTGTTCCACCAAATCGAATTGGAGAGAGCAGCAGATACATCCGTTTTGCAAAGCTACGAGACTGTCGTCTTTTTGGTCAACGACGCCGCCTTTCTGAATTAGAGCAGCGTCAATATTTATTTCGCCGATATCATTGACGATAACAGCGAATTTGATTCCTTTTTTATTTGTTAAGATATTGTTTACTAATGTTGTTTTTCCGCTTCCGAGATAACCGGTAAGGAGTAAAATTGGTGTTTCGTTCATTGTTATGTTGTTTAAAAATATATTTCAAAAATCTTTCACAAAATTAAGAATAATATCAGAATGTTCGGGAAGAAAATGTATTATTATTGCATCTGCATCATGATTCTAACCAAGAAGGATTATATATAGTTGAAATCTTTTTTTGATGATATAAAAATATTGTATAATTTCGCAAGAGCGTTAGAGTTGCGGGAAGAGGTTACGGCTTCTTCATGTTGTCCGGCTAACGTTTTATCGTAAAGAGACACCTCCGTGAGGCTTAGACGCTGCGGTTTGAAGGGTGTCTCTTTTTTTATTTTATAGTTTGTTTTTTTTCGGCAATCTTCATAAAATAAAAAGCGGCAAGTTTAAAACCTGCCGCTTTGTTTATTGATAATCAGTATTTATTATCATTTCTTTCTGTCAGCTTTGATAGCAGCTTGAGCAGCAGCTAATCTAGCGACAGGAACACGGAATGGAGAACATGAAACGTAGTTGAGACCTGTGTTGTAGAAGAATTCTACTGATGCTGGGTCACCACCGTGTTCACCGCAAACACCGCATTTTAAGTTATTTCTTGTTGAACGTCCACGTTCTACGCCTAACTTAACTAATTGACCAACACCTTCTTGATCTAATGTGTTGAATGGGTCAGCAGGGATGATCTTTTCTTCTAAGTATGTGCCAACGATAGCGTTAACGTCGTCACGTGAGAAACCGAATGTCATCTGTGTTAAGTCGTTTGTACCGAATGAGAAGAATTGAGCTACTTCTGCGATTTGGTCAGCAACTAATGTAGCGCGTGGGATTTCAATCATTGTACCGTAGAGGTAGTCGATTGTTAAACCGTATTGTGCTTCAACTTCAGCTTTAACTCTTTCAGCGATAGCTTTTTGATGTTTCAACTCTTTAACGTTGACTGTAAGAGGAACCATGATTTCTAAGCGTGGGTCATTGCCTTCTTTCATCAATTGAGCTGTTGCTTCGAATAAAGCGCGGAATTGAGTTTCTGTGATTTCTGGGTAAACGATACCGAGACGTACACCGCGTAAGCCCATCATTGGGTTAACTTCGTGTAATGCTTCGATGCGTTTTTGTAATTCTTTGAGATCCATGCCGCGGCTTTCAGCGAGTTCTCTTTGTTTGTCTTCTGTATGAGGTACGAATTCGTGTAATGGAGGGTCCATAAGACGGAATGTAACAGCTTTGCCGTCCATAACTTTCAAAGTACCTTTAGCTGTTTCGCGGATGTATGGTTCGAGTTCTGCTAAAGCTGCAACGCGTTCTTCTGTTGAGTCAGCGAGAATCATGTTACGTAACTTAGCGAGTGGAGTTTCACTGTTTTCACCATAGAACATATGTTCAATACGGAAGAGACCAATACCTTCAGCGCCGAAGTCAACAGCTTTCTTAGCGTCTTTTGGAGTATCAGCGTTTGTGCGAACACCCATCTTACGATATTTGTCAACTAATTGCATGAATTCTTGGAACACTTTGTTTTCTGTAGCGTCGATCATAGCAACTGGTTCAGCGTAGATCCAACCTTTTGTTCCGTTTAAGCTGATAACATCACCTTCTTTGAAAACTTTGTCACCAATAGCAACTTCGTTTTCGTTTACTTTGCTGATGCGAACATCGTCACAACCTACAACGCAGCATTTACCCCAACCACGAGCAACCAAAGCAGCGTGTGATGTCATACCACCTTTTGATGTGAGGATACCGTTAGCAGCGCGCATACCTTCAACGTCTTCTGGGTTTGTTTCTTCACGAACCAAGATTGAAGCGATGCCTTGTTCTTGATATTCGATAGCTTTTTCGCATGATAAAGCGATTCTACCAACTGCGCCACCAGGACCTGCAGGTAAACCTTTAGCGATAACTGTGTGAGTTTTTTCGTCGTTAGCATCGAGGATTGGGTGTAACAATTCGTCGATTTGGTTAACGTTAAGTCTCATAACAGCTGTAGGTTCGTCGATGCGACCTTCTTTAAGCATGTCGATAGCCATGTTAACAGCAGCAAGACCTGTACGTTTACCTGTACGGCATTGTAACATATATAATTTACCATCTTGGATAGTAAACTCGATGTCGAGCATATCTTTGTAGAAGTCTTCAAGAATTGTACGAACGTCGCAGAGTTCTTTGTAAGTCTCTGGCATAAGTTCTTGCATTGAAGCCATATTCTTGTTCTTCTCGTTCTTTGTATCGTCGTTCAATGGGTTTGGTGTTCTGATACCAGCAACAACGTCTTCACCTTGAGCGTTGATTAACCATTCGCCGTAGAACTTGTTGTCACCTGTAGCAGGGTCACGTGTGAAAGCAACACCAGTTGCAGAACCTTCGCCCATGTTACCGAATACCATTGTTTGAACGTTAACAGCTGTACCCCAATCTTCTGGAATACCTTCGATTCTTCTGTAAGAAACAGCTTTTTTACCATTCCAGCTCTTGAAAACAGCTTTGATACCGCCTTCTAATTGAAGTTGTGCGTCATCTGGGAATTCTGTTCCGAGAACGTTTTTGATAGTAGCTTTGAAGCTTTCAGCGAGTGCTTGAAGTTCTTCTGCTGTGATTTCTGTATCTGATTTATAACCTCTTTCTTCTTTGAAGTTATCTAACATTTCGTCCAAAATCTTACGGATACCTTTGCCTTCAGCTGGTTCTCTGTCTTCTGCTTTTTCCATAACAACGTCAGCATACATCATGATGAGACGACGATATGAGTCATAAACGAATCTTGGATTGTTAGTTTTCTTGATTAAACCAGGGATAGTTTTTGAACAAAGACCGATGTTCAAAACTGTATCCATCATACCTGGCATTGATTGGCGAGCACCTGAACGGCATGACACTAATAATGGATTTTCTGCATCGCCATATTTCATGCCCATTATGTTTTCCATATTCTTAATACCTTCAGCGACTTCTTCCATAAGTCCTTCTGGTAATTGGCAATTGTTAGCATAATAAGCTGTACAACATTCTGTTGTAATAGTAATACCAGCTGGAACAGGTAAACCTAAGTGACACATTTCAGCTAAGTTAGCGCCTTTTCCACCTAATAAATTTTTCATTGTAGAGTTTCCTTCAGCAGCACGATTGCCAAAAGAATAAACATACTTTGTTTTTCCCATTTTGTTAAAATTTTATAGTGTTTTTAATTCTTGTTTCAATGAAATTCATTGCGAAATATGAGTTTGCAAAGTTAAGTATTTATTTCTTTTTATGAAAGACCTAAATTAAAAATTATGATATTTTTTTTATTCTTTTTTGGAATATTTTTTGTTTATTTTGCAAACGTTATTAATCCAAAAAAAAGTATTTATGTCAAGTATGTTAGCGGTAATTATTATTGTTGCCATCGTTTATTTTCTATTTAAAAATGTTAATAAAAATAGAAATGAAAATCCAGAAAATAAAAATGAAGGCAGACAAGGTAGAAGTGGCGGTAAAAATTATGGTAGATGGATTGGCGGTGGTTTGGGATGGGCATTCGGTGGACCCTTGGGCGCAATTATCGGATTTGCAATAGGTTCTGCTTTTGGAAATAATTCAGATTCAAAAGAATATATTGGTGGTACAACTCAGCAGCGTGATTTTAATGTGAGTTTGTTGGTGTTGTCTGCAGCAGTCATGAAAGCAGATGGTTCTGTAAAAAGGTCTGAGTTGGATTATGTGAAACGTTTCTTCTTGACAAACTTCGGTCAAGAACGTGCCGAGAAATATATCCTGATGCTCCGTGAAATTTTAAAACAGGATATTCAAGTGCATGACGTGAGTCAACAGATCGGTCGCTTCATGGATTACTCTTCAAAATTACAACTGCTTCATTACTTGTTTGGTATAGCATCTGCAGATGGTTCGACTCATGAAAATGAAATAGATGTAATTTCTGTCATTGCAAAATATATGGGAATATCAAGTTCAGATTTCCAATCAATTAAGGCGATGTTTGTCCAACAAGTTGATAGCGCATATAAAATTCTTGGAATAGACTCTAATGCAACTGACGATGAAGTTAAGAAGGCATATAGGGAAATGGCAAAGAAATATCACCCTGACAAAGTGGCGTATCTTGGCGAAGATGTCAGAAAGTCTGCAGAACAGAAATTGCAAGAAGTTAACGAAGCTTACGAAAAAATCAAAAAGCAAAGAGGTTTTTGAAACCTCTTTTTTTATTTATATAGTCTCCAATTGACGCCTAAACAAAATCTGCTGTCTCTCATCGGATAATGTGGCGTGGTGAAGTAAGCATTGTATTTTGTTAGAGAGTACATATTTGTGTATTGTACAAATATATTGGCTCTCTTTATTTTAAATGTCACGCATAAATCAATGTAAGGAAAATTGCCGACTTCAACATCATTCTGTAGATAAAACGTACGTAAGGCAGGCATATATGCGTCTGCGTAATATTTTGTGAAATAATTGACTGCAATGCTAGGCTGCATTGATGAAATGTTTTTGACCAATGTGATATTGTATGCAAGTTTTATCTTTCCTTGGAAAGTCGGTATATGTATGACGTCGGTGTTGGTGGTTTGTAGTGATGCAAATCCTATAAATTCAAGTCTGTTCAAATTTACACAGAATGTCGTGTATAATGAGCTTACACCGATGTTCTCAGAGTGCTGCTGCGGTCTGGCGTCTGTCCCAAAATAAATATAATTGTTGATATTTGTGTGCTTGATTCCAATTTCTAAAAATGGTAATTCATACGATCCATGAAGTAGGAGGGAAGTGGATGGTTTGAAATCATTGTCCCATCTGAAGTTGTTAGAATAATAGTATTCTTCAAACCAATCTGCAGATTGTCTGTTGAAGTTGACGTCAAACTTAAGCACACCGAAATTTTTCCTAGAAGTGCCCAAAAATTGTTTCCATTGACCTTCTATGAAGAAATCTCCGGCTTGATAACCTGTTGTGATTATTTGTGTGTTCGCAGTGATTCTTGTAGATTTCAATATATTAATGATAATGCCAGCATTGACTCTTAAATTTGAGAGATTTTGCTTGTTAAAACGTTCTTTGGTAATATAGTCATAATAACCAGCATGATGGGTGTAGTTGTGTTCTAGTCCTAAAGTTAGATAAAAAGGAATGTCGTCATTGTATTTTTTATAACCTAAAGTATTCCAATAAATTACATTCTTGATATTGTAAAAATGTATGCTGTCAAATGTTCTTGTCGAGTCAATTACTGGATCAAAGTTTTGATAAAAGTAGGATAGTGGATTTGAATCATCATAAACGTATTTATTGTTTTGATAAGAAAAATGATGGTTTATTCTGCCAATGCCAATTTTATTTTTTTTATACGTAGTGTCTCGAGTATCCTTAATATTAGGACTCAATATGTTAAAATATTGATCTAAAGCAAATCCAGAAGATTTGATAAGATTTGTTGCGTTTGTAATGTTTACACTTATGATTGATTTGTCGCTTTCCAAATCTTTTATAAAGGTATTATCGTCTACAATTCCGCCATTTTCTTGAATGTTTATCTTGTCGTGGAAATAGTATCCGCTTATGCCATACCTTTCGTTCTTTGTGTTGTACCTGAAATTTCCATTAAAAAACGAATTTTGAGATTTGGAACGCTTGTAAAGTCCAGGAGAAAAGTCAATGTCGTAATTTAGCGTTATGAAAAAACGAGGAAGGAATTCGCGGCAGAATAGAACATCTAAATGCTGTTCCTTTTTATCTCCCATCATATAGGTAATATTCGTGAAAGGTTGTAAGGTAATAGGAAACTTTATATTATCCAAAGTATGTAGGTAAGAAGAGAATGATGGATGTTCTGTGTTGAATCCTAATTTGCATGGGAATGTGAAGTTTATATCTTTGTGCGCTAATCCGGAATTGCTTAGTGTCTGGTATATTTTATAAGGATCTTCTAATTTGTCGTAAAACGATGTGAGTAGTGTTGTTGTATCCCACGTATAAATGCTGCCTAATGTTAAATTGTTTAAATTTTGGGTGAAGTATTTAACATTGGTGGAATCTGTTATCATTGAGTCTTTTGGCGTATTTGTTGATTTTGATACGGCTATACTGCAATGACACAAAATAATAATAAATAATATGATAACCTTAATAATTTTCATATTGCAAAAATAATCAAATTAGTTTGATTGTTGATGGAAAATATACCGCAATAATAAATGGTGTGGATAAAAAAAGTGCGAAGAATCATTACATTTGAGCGAAGGTGTGGTAAAACCGTAAACAAACATAACAATATCTTCACACTATGACAGTGTATATTTTCTCATACTTCAATCCTGTTTAATTTTGAAAACACCACTTTTCGCTCAGGATTATAAAAGTACTACCTAATACGTCTTTATTATGCTGCAAATTTATAGTTTTTTTTAAAACAAAATGTACTATTTGTAATTTTTTTTGAAATATTTTTTTATGATTGATAATCATTAAAGTATATAAAAAAATAATTGCTAATTGGAAGTTATTTTCTTGTAAATCATATTTAAATAGAAGTATAATATGATAAATTACGAAAAAAGTGATGGAAATTAAAAATATTGAAACAGATTAAAATGGATGTGTGTTTGTAAAAATGAAATATTTGCTAGTGTATCTGATTGCATTGCCGGTGATAGTTATGGACTAAATTTGACTGAACATCATTTTGAACTTACTATTAAAATATACCTTATTAATAAATATACCTATTAATTATATTGACTATTTTATTCATTTATGGTGATATTTGTTTATTTGTTTTTGTTTAAACAAAATTTGTTTTGTTGTATTTTTGCAAAGGAAATAACAACAAAACACGAATATGTCCAGTTACATCAAAAATTTAATAAAAGAAGGTGAACATCAAATGCTAGATTTCAAATTTGAAATTTCGGATAGTAAAAAAATAGCAAGAACATTAGTCGCATTTGCTAACACTGATGGGGGACGTTTGTTGATTGGTGTAAAAGACAACGGAAGTATATCTGGAATACGTTCTGAAGAAGAAAAGTATATGGTTCAAACCGCAGCGGAATTTTTCTGCCAACCTGAAGTTGCATTTGAAGCAAAAGAATGGACTGTCAATGGAAAGACTATACTAGAGGTTATAGTTCCCAAAAGTAAATTTCACAAACATAAAGCTCCAGACCATAGTAATATATATAAGGTATACACAAGGGTTAAAGATCAAAATATTTTGGCAGATAGCATTTTGTTAAAAATTTGGAAATATCAAAACAATAAGCAGAATGTGAAAATAACATTTAATGAGGCTGAAATGTTTCTTTTGAAATATCTAAATGAAAATAAAAAAATAACAGTAAGAGATTTTATAGAAAAAGCGAATGTAAACAAAAAAGAGGCGGAAAGGATACTTGTGAATTTTACTTTGACAAATGTGATAAAATATGAAATCACAGAAAAAGTGACATTTTTTACTCTTTTTGAAGAATAGACAATAATAAATCCGCATCTGTTTCTTGTCGGTTTTTCCGTGATTTCTGTTATTTTGTGATATTTTTTGGAGGGAAATCGCCGTCGATGGGCGCTAAAACGTCCGAAAAGGAGTGATAATCTGTCATAATTCCGTTAAATCTTCGGTTTTTTGCATCTGTAATCGTGTGGTATTCAGCGAGATGAAAAATAAATGAAAAATAAATGAAAAAAGTTGAAAAAATAGTTGTGCGGAAAGGAAAAAGTCGTACCTTTGCACTCGCAAAACAACGGGAACGACGGTGAA